>JAGHTH010000123.1 GCA_018065365.1 Candidatus Coliplasma caballi | reverse complement strand
GATGATGTACTGCGCGTACGCCACGCCGCTGAGCCGGCGCAGATTCTTTCCGTCCACGGTCCCTTTTTTCGCCGAAGAATACACGATCCACAAAAAGATCGTCGCGAGGATCCCGAGCAAGTCGAAAGTAACCCCCGTATTGCTGATCCCGGCGACCAGCACCAAGCAAGTCGCAATCGTTTCGAGAATGCAGAGCGCCAGGAACTTCTGCCCGCAGAGCGAAAGCAGTTTCGTGCGGAAACTCTCTTTCACCTCGGGCATTTCGCCCTCCTGCCCGACGGAAAACGTCTGTCCCACGCTGAAATCCTGTTCCGCCGCCTCGGCTGCGGGAACGGTCTGCGTTTGCAGCGGCTCGCCGCAGCAGGTGCAGTATTTTGCGTTGTCGGCGCAATCCGCGCCGCAATGTTTGCATTTCATGTTTTGTTTCCCCCTTTATTCGTTATTTCTTTTTCTTTTTCAGAATGAAGAACGCCGCGCCGCCGATCACGACGACCGCGCCCGCGATGATCCCGACGATCGCGCCGACCGGCAGACCGCCGTCTTTTCCGGGCTCGGAAGTTTCGGAAACGTCCGCGGAAGATGTATCGGCGGGACTACTTTCTTCGGAAACGCCCTGCTCGGAAGATTCGGCTGCCGCCTCGGAAGACTCTGCCGGTTCTTCGCCGGATTCCGTCGGCACCTCGGAAGGCGTTGCCGGTTCTTCGGAAGACTCTGCCGGCTCCTCGGAAGATTCCGTCGGTGGCTCGGAAGATTCGCCCGGATCCGAAGACGTTTCCGCGGATGTTCCGGAATACGGATAGACAACCGTTTCGTTTCCGGTAACCGTAAGCGTCTTTTCCTTGCCCAGAAAATCGCATCCCGCAAACTCCTTTGCCGGAACGGTCATCTTCGAGCCGATCGCGGCGGTAAAGGAATAGGTGTCGAACATACTGCCCGATTCGTTCTTGCAGACGACCTCGATTTTGGCTTTGTTTTCGCCGTCATACTTTGCCAAAAGGTAATTGCCGACGTATGCCGCCCAGCGCTGATGTCCGTACACGGACTGATGGATGCCGTCGCCGGCGTTTAAGAATTTTGCCATGTTCTCGGACTTGGATTCGGTGTAAATATCAATGAAATCGCAGCCGTATTTGATCGCCATCTGCCGCACCGCCGCGCAAAAGTCCTTCATGTTGCCGTAGGAATAGTCGAGCCCGTACCCGCCGGGTACGTAATAACCGCTCGCGTTGTAAGCGTCGTGCGGCGCGATCAGAATGACGTCCGCGCCGAGCTTCTGCACCTCCGTGATGCACTTTTCCATGTTGGCGATGTAGGTTTCCAGCGGAACGTTGGGGCGCTTGTTCGACAGCGACTGCGCCTGGTCGTTCATACCGAAGCAGATCAGCACGATGTCGGGCTTTTTATCCAGCACGTCTTCTTTCAGACGCGCGATCGCGTTTTTGGTGGAATCGCCGCCGACGCCGGAGTTGATGACCTCGGTGCCGATCGTACCGCCCAACATCGAAACCCAACCGCTTCTCGCGGTCAGCGAATCGCCGAACGCCACGATCGTCTTATCCGCCAGCGAACTGTTCATCGCCGTCTTGGAAACGCAGTACAGCTTGGCAATGGTCGGAACGGACGCGAGTTTTTTGCCGCCCAGCGAGGTCAGCATAACCGTGTAGGAATTTCCGACCGCCAATTTGCCTGCCGGGATCGTATAGGAAGTGCCGGTAACCTCGATCGGCCCGACGATCAGCTTGTTCAGACCGTTCGGGGTGGAAAGGTTGATCGACAGCAGGTATTTCGACGGGCTGCCCGCTTCCCACTTGATCGTGAAGCCGTCGGTCGAACACTTGGTCGAAGCGGACGTGTAGGAAAGGTTGGAGAATTTCGGCGTCTTTTCCTGAACGGAGCCCTCCGGAAGCACCTGCTTCAAGTTCTTGTCGGGCAGGTTGAGCGTAACGGTGTATTTGCCGCTCGCGTCCTTGTACAGATAGGCCTGCGTTCCGAGCGCACAGGCGCCGACCGCTTCCTTGGATGCCGACGAGCAGTCCAGCACGACGAAACCGTTCTCGGGGATCGGCGGCTCCTTGGTGTTGCCGCCGCCCGCCGCCGTGTCAAGCGCGACGCAGACGTAACTTTCCTTTGATTGATCCCACGCGAAAACGAGGCAGGACCACCAACTGTTATCCTTCTTGACGCATTTCCCGTAGGAAGAAAGGAACAGGTTGCAATCGCCGACCTCGTAATGCAGGTCGTTGACGTGATTGATGTTGATGCGATACTGCGTCAGTTCGTGTTCGGATTTGACCGGATCGTAGCCGTCCATGCCCTTGTCCGGAGTGCCGATCTTGACGTAGGAATCGCTCGTGAATTCCGGCAGATACCATTCTTTTCCGTTGGTAACGATCTGCCCGCCCGCCAAGTGCGTGTTGTAAAGGTACGCGCGGTCGCCGACCTTGAGCGTACCGAGCAGGTCGTAACTGTCCTTGATGCGCTGCTGCACGTAGTTGATCCCGCCGGAAGCGGAATAGTCGTTTCCGACGCAGATGCAGTAAGCAAACCCGTATTTCGGGATCTGCATCGTGCCTTTGCCCATACCGCCGCCGGTTTTGGTGTTGATTTCCTTGACCTTAAAGCAAACGTCGTTTGCGTCCCAGTCAAAAATCGCAACGCGCCACCAGTCGAAACCGCCCTTGGTGCCGAGCGTTTGGGTGTGCGTTCCGGCAACGACGATCGCCGAGCCCTCCGTCGAGCCGGACGTGTTGATGTGTGTAATGATCAATTTGTTGTCCTCCTTGCCGAAAGCCGCCGCGCCGAAAGGCACCGCCGCCAGCAGAATTCCCGCTGTAAGCAGAATCGCCGCAAGTCTTTTCATCTGAAAAACTCCTTCTCCATTCGGATCAATTCTCTTTTCGTTTCATTTTAACATATATTTTGCAAGATTGCAAGGCGGTTTCACAAAAAGAATGCGAATAGGCATTGATTTTTTTGTCAGAATGAGTATAATAGATAGGTAATTACTAAAATGAGGGATTGTATCTATGCAAGCGACCGAGTTCAACGCGAAAAAGCGTGAACTGTTTGAAAAATATTACGGCTTTCTCAACCCGCCGCAGCGCGAAGCGGTGCTGACGACCGAAGGTCCCCTGCTCGTGCTGGCAGGCGCCGGCAGCGGAAAAACCACCGTTCTGGTCAACCGCATCGGCAACCTGATCCTGTTCGGGAACGGCTATCGGTACGAAGGGCTTCCGAACGGCGCGGACGAGATCTACGCCGAACTTTGCGCGGCCGAAAACGGCTCGCGTGCCGCGATGCGCCGCGCACTTGAAAAATGCGCCGTGCGCCCGCCTTTCCCCTACAAAGTGCTTTGCATCACGTTTACGAACAAGGCGGCAAACGAATTCAAAGAGCGGCTCGGCACCCTGCTGGGCGAGCGCGCGGGCGAGATCTGGGCGGGAACGTTCCACTCGATCTGCGTGCGTATCCTGCGCCGCCATATCCACCACCTCGGCTACACCGGCAGCTTTACGATCTACGACACCGACGATCAGAAGAAGATCGTTTCGGCGATCATGAAGCGCCGCCATATCGACGAAAAATTGCTTTCGATCCGCTCGGTGCTGTCGCTGATCTCCGCCTACAAAGAGAAAGGGTTTACCCCCGAGCAGATGGACGCCGACGCGGGACGCGACGAGCGCATCTCGAAAACGGCAAAAATCTACGCCGATTACAGCGTCGAACTGAAAGAGAGCAACGCGCTGGATTTCGACGACCTCATCCTGCTCACGAACAGACTCTTCCGCGATTACCCCGAGGTGCTGGATCTGTACCGCGCGCAGTTTGATTACATCCTCGTTGATGAGTTTCAGGACACCAACCCCTCGCAGAACGAGCTGATCCGTCAGCTCGGCAGCGGAAAGTGCAACGTCTGCGTGGTCGGCGACGACGACCAGTCGATTTACAGCTTCCGCGGCGCGACGGTCGAAAACATCCTGCGCTTCGACGAAACGTTCCCCGAAACGAAAGTTATCCGACTCGAGCAGAACTACCGCTCGACCGGCCACATCCTGAACGCCGCCAACGCGGTCATCCGGCACAACGAGGGCAGAAAAGGCAAAAATCTGTGGACGGACGCCGGCGAGGGCGAGCCGATCCGGGTGGAACGCGTCCCGTCGCAAATGGACGAAGCGGCGCTGGTGGTCAGCGAGGTGCGGAAAGCCGTTCTTTCGGGCGAAGCGAAATACAGCGACTTCGCGGTGCTGTACCGCGTCGGCGCCCTCTCCAACAACATCGAGCAGGCGCTCGTCCGCAACCGGATCCCCTACCGCATCTGCGGCGGTCTGCGTTTCAACGAGCGGCGCGAGATCAAGGACGTGATCTCCTACCTGTCCGTCGCGGCAACCCCCAACGACACGGTGCGGCTGAAGCGCATCCTCAACGTCCCCAAGCGCGCGATCGGCGAAACGACGGTCGCAAAGATCGAGTCGCTCGCCGCGATCGAACACAAACCCTTTTTCGCGGTCGTGGAACACGCCGCCGACTACCCCGAATTGCAGAAAGCGAGCAAAAAACTGACCGAATTTGCCGAAATGATCCGCGAGTTCGGTGCCTTTGCCGAAACACATACCGTCATGCAGACCGTCGAACACATCGTCAATTTCTCGGGCTACCTCGCGTTCCTTTACGAAGAAGCGATCGCCGACGGCGACGAACACCACGAACGCGAACAGAACGTCAAGGAGTTTCTCTCGACCGCCAAGCAGTTCGACGAAACGGCGGAAACGCCCACGCTGACGTCGTTTCTGGAAGAAACCGCGCTGATCTCCGACCTCGACACGCTCGAGGAGGGCAAAGACGCGGTTACGCTGATGACCGTCCATTCTGCCAAAGGATTGGAGTTCCCGAACGTGTTCCTCGTCGGCTTTGAAGACGGCTTGTTCCCGAGTATGCAGGCAATGCAGGAGGGCGGGCTGGAAGAAGAACGCCGCCTCTGCTACGTCGCGATCACGCGCGCCAAAAAGAAACTCTGGCTGATCCATTGCGCGACGCGAATGCTCTACGGGCGCACCGATTCCAAGATCCCGTCGCGCTTCCTTTCGGAGATCCCCGCGTCCGACCGCGTCGAGCCGGAACGCGTGATGCGCAGCGCCTTCGAGGGCGGCAGCGCCGGAACGGGACACGACCGTATCGAACGCGCCCGCCGGGAGACCGCTTCGGCGTTCGCGCGGGAAACATACCCGCGTGAAACGTCGGGTTACGGCTCGCAGACCATCTTCAAAGGGGGTGATCGTGTCCGTCATCCGTTCTTCGGAGTCGGCACGATCGTAACCGCCACAGACCTCGCGGGCGATATGCTCTATTCGATCCGTTTCGACGACGGAAGCGAAAAACGCCTCATGGGCAGTTTCGCAAAACTCAAAAAAGAAGAATAATATCCACGAAAGGATGATCAATATGCCAAAAGAACTCGAAAAAAAGTACGATCCGGCAGATTTTGAGGATCGTTTGTACGAAGAATGGAACTCCAAGGGCTATTTCCGTCCGAACAAACCCGGCGCGAAGCCCTTCACGATCGTGATGCCGCCTCCCAACATCACGGGACAGTTACACATGGGACACGCGCTCGACAACACGCTGCAGGACATTCTCGTCCGCTACAAACGGATGTGCGGCTTCAACACGCTCTGGGTACCGGGTACCGACCACGCCTCGATCGCGACCGAAGCCAAGATCGTCGAGCAGATGCGCAAAGAAGGTCTGACCAAAGAGCAGATCGGCAGAGAAGCGTTTTTGGAGCGCGCGTGGGAATGGAACCGCGTTTACGGCGGGCGCATTACCGAGCAGCTCAAAAAGATCGGCTCCTCTTGCGACTGGACGCGCAAGCGTTTCACGCTGGACGAGGGCTGCTCCGCGGCGGTCAAGGACGTATTCGTCAAGCTCTATAACGACGGGCTGATCTACCGCGGCAACCGCATGGTCAACTGGTGTCCGCATTGCGAAACCTCCATTTCGGACGCCGAGGTGGAATACGAGGAGAAGCCGGGCAATTTCTGGCACCTGCTCTACACCGTCAAGGAAACGGGCGAGAAGCTCGAACTCGCGACCACCCGTCCCGAAACGATGCTGGGCGATACCGCCGTGGCGATCAACGCCGAGGACCCGCGCTACGCGCACCTGCACGGCTGCCATGTCATTCTTCCCCTCTTGAACAAAGAGATCCCGATCGTCTGCGACGAACACGCCGACATGACCAAAGGAACGGGCGTCGTCAAGATCACGCCCGCGCACGATCCCAACGACTTTGAAGTCGGCCAGCGCCACGATCTCCCGATCGTCCGCGTCTTCACCTACGACGGCCGCATGACCGGCGCGGAAGACAAGCGCGCGGCGGAAGAAGCGGCGGCAAAGGACAAGCTCTCGGTCAACGAGCCGATCGTCCTCGACTGCGGCAAATACGCCGGCATGACCACGATGGAAGCGCGGAAAGCGATCCTCGCCGACCTCGAAGCAGGCGGCTACCTCAAAGAAGTCGAGCCGCTCAAGCACGACGTCGGCACCTGCTACCGCTGCCACACCGTCATCGAACCGATGGTATCGAAACAGTGGTTCGTCCGCATGGAGCCGCTCGCAAAGCCCGCGATCGAAGAAGTCAAATCGGGCTCTCTGCGCTTCGTGCCGAACCGTTTCTCCAAAAACTACCTGCACTGTTTGGAACACAGCCGCGACTGGTGCATCTCCCGCCAGCTTTGGTGGGGGCATCGCATCCCGGCGTTCTACTGCGACGACTGCGGCGAACTCGTCGTGTCCGCGGAGGACACCGTTCTCTGTCCCAAGTGCGGCAAGCCGATGCGCCAGGATCCCGACACGCTCGACACCTGGTTCTCGTCGGCGCTCTGGCCGTTCTCGACGCTCGGCTGGCCGAACGACCCCGAAGACCTCAAAACGTTCTACCCGACGACCGTTCTGGTTACCGGCTACGACATCATCACGTTCTGGGTGTCCCGAATGATCTTCTCCGGACTTGCCCACACCGGCAAGAAACCGTTTGACGACGTGCTGGTACACGGTCTGGTGCGCGACGGCTTGGGCAGAAAGATGTCCAAATCGCTCGGCAACGGCATCGACCCGCTCGAAGTCATCAAAACCTACGGCTGCGACGCTTTGCGCTTCACGCTGGTCAACGGCAACGCGCCCGGCAACGATATGCGCGTGTCCGACGAGAGGTTCGAGGCGTCCCGCAACTTTGCCAACAAGATCTGGAACGCGGCGCGCTTCGTGCTGATGAATCTCGACACGGACTGCGATCCCGACCGCATCGACACGAAAGACCTGCCCGACGAGGACAAGTGGATCCTCTCGCAGTACAACCGCGTGATCCGCGAGGTGCGCGAGAACATGGATCGCTACGAACTCGGCGTCGCGGTCGGCAAACTGTACGATTTCATCTGGGACGTGTTCTGCGACTGGTACATCGAGCTGGTCAAGGCG
Organism: Candidatus Coliplasma caballi; assembly: GCA_018065365.1. Classification (GTDB taxonomy): domain Bacteria; phylum Bacillota; class Clostridia; order Oscillospirales; family CAG-382; genus Coliplasma; species Coliplasma caballi. The sequence goes on along the minus strand of JAGHTH010000123.1, from coordinate 1,812 downwards.
CGTCTGAACGAAAAAGGCACGGCATCGAACTTGCAGGCGCAGCAGGTGCTGACCTACGTCCTGTCCGGCACGATGAAACTCTTGCACCCGTTCATGCCGTTCATTACCGAGGAGATCTGGCGCTCGCTCCCGCACAAAGAAGATTCCGTCATGATTTCCGACTACCCCGCGTACGACGAAGCGATGAACTTCCCCGTGGAAGAAGCCGCGATGCGCAAAGTCATCGACGCGATCCGCGCCGTCCGCAACCTGCGCAGTGAAATGAACGTATCCCACTCGCGCAAAGCGCACCTGCACATCGTAACGCACGAGACGGCGACCTTTGCGGGCAAAGAGAAGTTCTTCCTGCGCCTTGCCTACGCTTCCGGCGTGGAACTGCACGAGGTCGCGCCCGACGCCACCGGCTGCGCCCGCGCGATCACGGATTCCTGCGAGATCCTGATCCCGATCGCCGACATGATCGACAAAGTGGAAGAACTCGCGCGTCTGAACAAAGAACTTGCCGCCGCCGAGGGCGAAGTCGCTCGCGCACAGGGCAAGCTCGCCAACGAGTCCTTCGTCGCCAAAGCGCCCGCCGCTCTCGTGGACGCGGAACGCGCCAAACTCGAGAACGCCAACTCCAAACTCGCCAAGCTCCGCGCCGCCATCGCGCAGATCGAAGCGCTGTAAGGGATTTGGGTTTTCGCGGGAACCCCTTTTCTTTGGGAAGAAAAGCGGTTCCCGCCCCTCCGTAAAAGAACCTGTGTAAAGGAAAAACAAAAAACTGCTGACTCGTACTTCATCACGGCGTCAGCCGTGCATCAAAAAAACTCTGCTTTCCCTTTGCAACTACACTCTAATTCTTCCGAAAGGTATATCACAACTATGTCTGATTGCACTCACGATTGTTCCACCTGCTCCGAGAACTGCGCCTCGCGCGATCCGCAGAGCTTTTTGGAAAAACCCAACGCAAATTCCTCTTTCAAAAAAGTCATCGGCGTCGTCAGCGGCAAAGGCGGCGTCGGAAAATCCATGGTAACCTCCATGCTTGCCGTCCTTGCCAACCGCGCGGGACTGAAAACCGGCATCATGGACGCCGACATCACCGGCCCGTCGATCCCGAAATGCTTCGGCATTCACGAACAGGCGCTCGCGGACGATAACGGCATCTACCCCGCGATCACGAAAACCGGCATCCGCGTGATGTCCGTCAACCTCTTGCTGCCCAACGAAGACGATCCGGTGGTCTGGCGCGGCCCCGTCCTCGGCGGCGTGGTCAAACAGTTCTGGACCGACGTCGTCTGGGGCGACACCGACATCCTTTTCATCGACTGCCCTCCCGGAACGGGCGACGTTCCGCTGACCGTCTTCCAGTCGATCCCCCTCGACGGCATCGTGATCGTAACCTCCCCGCAGGACCTCGTTTCGATGATCGTCGGCAAAGCCGCCAAAATGGCGGAACTGATGAACATTCCCGTGCTCGGTCTGGTCGAGAACTACTCCTATTTTGAATGCCCGGACTGCCACAAAAAGCACGAGATCTACGGCCCGTCGCACGCCGACGAGGTCGCGGCAAAATTCGGCATCCCGACCGTCGCCAAACTCCCGATCAACCCCAAACTCGCCGCTGCCGGCGACGCCGGACTTCTGGAACTCTTTGAGGGCGATTGGCTCGACAGGCTGTTTGATACGATGAAATAAACGGAGCCCACGGCATGAAAAAACTTTCCCTTTGCGTTCTGGCAGGCGTGCTTGCGCTCCTGCTGCTCGCGTCCTGCGAAATGCAAATCAACATCGGACAACCCACTTCCTCCCGGTCGTCATCGCCGGAAG
>JAGHTH010000224.1 GCA_018065365.1 Candidatus Coliplasma caballi | reverse complement strand
ATGTATAAATATTCGCGTATAATGCAGTCATATTCCAAATCGAAGAATAAATTTCATACAAAAGAGGCAATCATTATGAAACACAACACGATCAAAAAACTTGCTTTTCTGCTGGCTGCGCTGACATTGCTCTGCACCGTTCTGACCGGCTGCGGCGAGGACACGATCGTCGTTCAGACCAACGCGTATTTTGCGCCGTTTGAATATTACGACGGAAACGTCATCAAGGGCGTTGACGTGGACATCATGAACAAAGTCGGCGAGAAGATGGGCAAAAAGGTCGAGTTCGTGCAGACCGAGTTCTCCGCGATCATCGACAACGTCAAAGAAGGCAAGGTCTGTGAGTGCGGCGCGGCAGGCATTACCGCGACCGACGCGCGCAAAGAAAAGGTCGATTTCTCCGTAACCTATTTCGTTTCGGTGCAGTACGTCATTTACCAGAAATCTGCCGCTCCCGCGACGGTGGATAACAAGTACATCCTGTGGGAAGCGCTTTCCGGCAAAAAGGTCGGCGTGCAGACCGACACGACCGGCGCGATCTACTTAGACGGCGAGATCAACGCGCAGGCAGGCAACGACTACGGTTACGACGGCGTTCTGTACGGATCCGGCACCGAGCAGATCAACTACGACAACGTGCAGATCGCGGTCGAAGCGCTCAAAGCGGGCTATTGCGATTACATCATCATTGACAAACTGCCGGCGCAGTACGTGGTCAACGCGGACGCGACGCTCGGCTGCCTGCCGCTCTACTACGCGGGCGGGGACGGCGAGGACGATTTCCCGGTTTCCGAGGACTACGCGATCGCGGTCAACAAGGAGCAGAAAGAACTGCTCGCGGCGATCAACGAAGTGCTGAACGGAATGCTGGAAAACGGCGAAGTCGATGCGCTGATCATGAAGCACATGGGCTTGGATCAATAATAAAACCGGAACAAAACGGATGCCCGCGGCGTGCAACAGCGCCACGGGCTCGTTTCCTGTTCACAAGGAGTCAAAAACGTGAATTTTGCAGAAAAATTGGTCGAGCTGTTCTCGACCGAAAAGTACATCCTGCCGTTTCTGGAAGGGTTGAAGATGACGCTCGTCATCTCGCTGGGCGCTTCGCTGCTCGGCTTGGTGCTGGGCATCGTGGTCGCGCTCGTGCAGATCGCGCCGAAAAGCAAAGCGATGGCGGTCCCGAAAATCATCACGAGCGTTTACGTTACGGTCATCCGCGGCACGCCGATGGCGCTGCAGCTCATCATCATGGCGTTCGGCATTCTCGCGATCAAAGGGTTTCCGCTGACCGTTACGGCGATCCTCGCGTTCGGCATCAACTCCGGCGCTTACGTTTCGGAAAACATCCGCGGCGGCATTCTGTCGGTCGATATCGGCCAGACCGAAGCGGGACGCGCGCTCGGGCTTTCGCGCGGGACGACCATGCGCAAGATCGTGATCCCGCAGGCGATCAAGAACGTCCTGCCCTCGATCGGCAACGAGCTGATCGCGCTGATCAAGGAAACGTCGATCGTCAGCATGATCGGGATGTACGACTTGACGATGGCGGCGAAAGACGTCGGCAGCGGAAGCAAGCTGGCGAGTTACGTCGTTCCGATGACCGCGGCGGCGGTGTTCTATCTCGCGATCGTGTATTTGATCACGTTCGGGATCAAACTTTTGGAAAAGAGGTTGCGTGCAGGTGATAAGCGTTCAAAAACTGTCTAAACAATTCGACGGAAAGGTCATTCTGCGCGGGCTTGACTGCGAGATCGCCAAGGGCGAAAAGGTGGTCATTCTCGGCCCGTCCGGAAGCGGCAAATCGACGCTTCTGCGCTGCATGAACCTGCTGGAAATTCCCGACGGCGGCGAGGTGTGGTTTGACGGCAAGCTCGTTACCGCGCCCGATCCCGCCCTGCACCCCGGCATGAGCCGTTCCGCGCTCAAAGCGTTCCGCGCCGAGCACGGTCTGGACGAGGACGCCGCGCGCGCCCGCATGGGTATGGTATTCCAGCATTTCAACCTGTTTGCGAACATGACCGTTCTGCAAAATCTGACGCTCGCGCCGGTGGAACTTGGGCGCAAGACCGCCGCGGAAGCCGAAGAAACGGCGCTCACGTTGTTGGATCGCGTCGGGCTGACCGACAAAAAGGACGAGTACCCCGCGCGGCTTTCCGGCGGGCAAAAGCAGCGCATCGCGATCGTTCGCGCGCTCTGCATGGAGCCGGAGGCGCTGCTGTTCGACGAGCCGACCTCCGCGCTCGATCCCGAGATGGTCGGCGAAGTGCTGGACGTGATGAAAGACCTTGCCAAAGGCGGCATGACCATGGCGGTCGTAACGCACGAAATGGGCTTTGCCCGCGAGGTCGCCGACCGCGTGCTGTTTATGGACGACGGCTCCATTACCGAGGAGGGTACGCCCGCCGAGGTCTTCGGCAGCCCGAAAACCGAGCGCGCCCGCGATTTCTTCCGCAAGGTGCTGTGAGAGGCAGATAACGTGTTGTTTTGTGGGGAGAACTTCTTTTTACCGTAAAAAAGAAGTTCTCCCCACTCCCTTTTCAAGAAAAAACGATTTTTGGAGGAGTTCAAAAAAACGATTTTTGGGGGGGATAAAAAAGAAAAGATTAAGGAGAATGCTTCCTTATATATTATAGGGAAACCGCGGGCGCGAAAAGGCGGGCGCGGGAAGAAAAAGTTTGACAAATCTTTGACAAAACTATTGACAAGAAAAAGAGAATATGCTATACTTTGAAAAATGAGAAAACAGGAGAACCCGCCATGATGTTCGTAGCGTTATCGAATCGAATCGGACTGCGTCGAATGGATGGGGGTTTTATTCTCTTTTGAAGACGGGACTTTCGGTTCCCGTTCTTTTTTTGCCGTGAGAAAAAAGAAAAAATGACATACAAACCTCAAAAGGAGTCAAAACATGAAACTTGCGTATCAAGTCGGCGATCGTCCGACACCCGCTAAAACGCTGGCGTTTGCTTTGCAGCAGCTGCTTGCGATCATGGCGGCAACCATCGCAGTCCCCAACATCATCGGCAACGGGATGTCTCCCACCGCGGCGCTGTTCGGCGCAGGCGTCGGTACTCTCGTTTATCTGCTCTTTACCAAATTCCGCAGCCCCGTCTTCCTCGGCTCGTCCTTTGCGTTCCTCGGCTCCATGGGAACCGCGTTCGCAGGTGCGGCAACCGTCGGTCTCGGCTACCTCGGGTTGATCTTCGGCGCGATTTTCGCAGGGCTCGTCTATGTGGTCATCGCGCTTGCGGTCAAGCTCGCGGGCGTGAGCTGGATCAACAAGTTGATGCCGGCAGTCGTAATCGGCCCCACCGTCGCGATCATCGGTCTGTCCCTCGCGGGCAACGCGGTCGGCGACCTGCAGAAAGGCAGCTACATGGTGAATAACGCACCCACGGCTTCCGTGTACGTTGCGCTGATCTGCGGTCTGGTTACCCTTGCCGTTACGATGATCTGCTCCGTTTACGGCAAAAAAATGATGAAGATGATTCCCTTTATCATCGGTATTCTCGCGGGTTACGCGGTTGCGCTGATCTTCACGCTGATCGGCAACGCGAACGCGAACGACGCGCTCAAAGTCATCAACCTTGACGCGTTCAAAACGCTGACCGACGGCGGCGTCGGCCTGCACACCTTCCTTTCCGTTCCGGACATGACCTTCATCAAGGCGTTCGGCGCGTTCGGCGAACTGAACGGCGAGTACCTCGGCACCATCGCGGTCGCGTACGTTCCGGTCGCGTTCGTGGTCTTTGCGGAGCACATCGCTGACCACAAGAACATTTCCTCGATCATCGAAAAAGACCTGCTGACCGATCCCGGTCTGCACCGCACCCTGCTGGGCGACGGCGTCGGCTCGATGGCGGGCGCGTTCTTCGGCGGCTGCCCGAACACCACCTACGGCGAGTCCATCGGCTGCGTGGCGATCTCCGGCAACGCTTCGATCGTTACGATCTTAACCACCGCGATCATGGCAATGGCGATCGCGTTCTTAACTCCGTTCTCGGTCTTCCTTTCCACCATTCCGTCCTGCGTCATGGGCGGCGTCTGCATCGCGCTGTACGGTTTCATCGCGGTGTCCGGTCTGAAGATGGTGCAGAAGGTCGATCTGGAAGACAACCGCAATCTGTTCACGGCTTCGGTCATTCTGATCATCGGTATCGGCGGGCTGACGATCAGCTTCGGCAAGATCACGATCACGACGGTCGCTTGCGCGCTGATCCTCGGTATCTTCACGAACCTGCTGCTCAAAGGCAAGAAGAACTGATCTTCCTATATATATAAAGAGAGGCAATCAAAATGGGAGAATTACATATCATCGATTATCCGTTGATCCAACACAAGCTGACGATCATGCGTATGCAGGAGACGGGCAGCAAAGATTTCCGTGAGCTGCTGCGCGAGATCGCGCTGCTGATGGGCTACGAACTGACCCGCGACCTCGCGTTGGAAGACGTCGAGATCGAAACCCCGATCTGCAAGACCACGGGCAAGCGTCTCGCAGGCAAAAAGCTCGCGATCGTTCCGATCCTGCGCGCAGGTTTGGGAATGGTGGACGGTTTGCTGCAGCTCGTTCCCGCGGCACGCGTCGGCCACAT
>JAGHTH010000199.1 GCA_018065365.1 Candidatus Coliplasma caballi | reverse complement strand
GGGCGATCTTCTATGCGAGGAGCGTAGGGGATCGTTCTTTTTTTGAACGTGGAAAATTTGTGTATATTGCACAAAAAACGCTCCGAAATTTTTCTTTCTTTGTTTTGGTCAAACATATTGCAATCGGACTGAAAATCCGATATAATAGATACATAAACTCTGGCTTTTTATCGGAAAATGACTTGAAGTTTGAAAACACATAAAGGAGAACACACACTATGGCTACGTTTGACATCAAGCGCATCCGCAACATCGCTCTGTTAGGACACAGCGGTTCCGGAAAAACTTCCCTCGCGGAAGCGTTGCTCTACGTTTCCGGCGGCAGCGACCGTCTCGGCAAAACGGCAGAGGGCAACTCTAACCTCGACTATGATCCCGAGGCGATCCGCCGCAAAATTTCCGTCGCGGCAGGGTTTGCGCCGGTTTTCTGGAAAGACGTTAAAATCAATCTGATCGACACCCCCGGGCAGCCCGGTCTGGCGGGCGAAGTCGCGCAGGCGCTTCGCGTCGCGGATTCCGCGATCATTCTTGTGGACGGCAAAGCGGGCGTTCAGGTCGGTACCGAGCTGGCATGGGAACGCGCGACGGCGGCAGGTCTGCCCAAAGCGATCTTTATCAATAAATTCGACGACAACGAGGCAAGATTCGGCAAGACGCTGGACGCTCTGCACGAGCAGTTCGGCCGCGCGATCTGCCCGATCACGATCCCGATGGTCAAAGACGGCTCCGTTCGCGGCGCGATCGACCTGGTTGACCTCGAGGCACACGTTTTCGACGATCAGGGAAGACACAGCGTGCAGGCGATCCCCGAGGAGTCCGGCGAAGCGGTCGAAAAGTACCGCGATATGCTGCTGGAAGCCGTTGCGGGTACCGACGAGGCGCTGATGGAAAAATTCTTCGGCGGCGAAGACATCACGCACATGGAGATCGTCAACGCGGTGCATGAGGGAATCATCCACGGCGACATCGTTCCCTGCTTCTGCGGCTGCGCGACGAAACTGTGGGGCGCGTGGACTTTGCTCAACACGATTTCCGAGTCCTTCCCGCGTCATTCCGCGAAAGGCAGCGAAATCAGCGCAGACGGCGACGAGATCGCCATTCAGCCCGAGGGTGCGCCCGCGATTTTCGTGTTCCGCACCGTTGCCGATCCGTTCGTCGGCAAGATGAGCTTCTTCAAAGTCATGAACGGCGTCGTCAAGGGCGACACCACGCTGAAGAATTTCCGCGACGGCTCTTCCGAGCGTCTCGGTAAGATTTATACGGTCAAAGGCAAACAGCAGATCGAAGCAGAACAGCTTTGCTGCGGCGACATCGGTATGGTCGCGAAGCTGGTTTCCGCGCAGACGGGCGACACGCTCTCCTGGAACGGCGACAAGCAGTACGCGCCGACCGAATATCCGCTGCCGTTCTACATCCGCGCGATCGAGCCGACCGCAAAGGGCGACGAAGACAAGATTTCCTCCGGCGTGGCACGTCTGCTTGACGAAGATCCGACGCTGAGATATGAAGTCGATAAAGAAACCAAACAGATGATCATTACGGGTATGGGCGGTACGCACCTCGAACTCGCGCAGGCGAAGTTGAAAGCGCGTTACGGTGTGGACGTCAAGTTGTCCGAGCGCCGCATCGCGTACAGAGAGGCGATCCGCAAGTCCGTGAAGATCCAGGGTAAACATAAGAAACAGTCCGGCGGACACGGTCAGTACGGCGACGTGTGGATCGAGTTCTCTCCCGGTGAGGACGGATTGGAATTTACCGAGTCCGTCGTCGGCGGTGCCGTTCCGAAGAACTTCTTCCCGGCAGTCGAAAAGGGCTTGCAGGAGTGCATGGCAAAGGGCGTTCTGGCGGGTTATCCGATGGTTGGGTTGAAAGCAAACCTGTACGACGGCTCGTACCACGACGTTGACTCTTCCGAAATGGCGTTCAAGACCGCCGCTTCGATCGCGTACCGCGACGGTATTCCGAAGTGCTCGCCCGTTCTGTTGGAGCCGCTCGGCAATCTGCGCGTGCTCGTTCCCGACGGACAGGTCGGCGACGTGATCGGCGATCTGAACAAGCGCCGCGGCAAGATCATGGGCATGGATCAGGCAAACGGCAAGCGCGGTTACAGCGTGGTCGAGGCAGAGGTGCCGGAGTCCGAAATGGCGGATTACGTTCACGTTCTGCGTGCGATTTCGCAGGGACGCGGCAGTTTCACGTTCTATTTCAGCAGATACGCGGACGTGCCGGCGAACATCGTGGAAAAGATTATTGCCGACGCAAAGACCGAAGAATAATTCCGGGCTGACTCATTTGACGCAGACCGCAAAAAACCGACTAAAAACGAATAAAAATTGCAAACGAAAGCGCAGGCGAAAAACCTGCGCTTTTGCTTTTTTTCTAAAGCGGTTTTTGCTTTGAACAATTTTTCCTCTCGCAATATTGATATATTGCTTCGGAAAAAATTGTCCAATCTGCATTCAAATGAGCACGCCCGGTTTCTAATTGAGGTTGGGTGCATGAACAGTAGAACCATTTGGAATCATTTTTAGGTTTTTACTTGTTTTTCCTTACAATAGGTTCTTTTCGGAAAAGGGTGCGGGGAATCCCATTTTCTGCCAAAGAAAAGGGGGGTTCCCCGCATTCTTATTCACTTATTCAAACTCTACGATGGAGATGAGGTCGCTGCAGGCGCGGGCGTTGCCGTTGCAGGGGGAGTTGATGACTTTCCCGCGGAAGATCAGCGCGGAGGTAGCGCCGCCGTCGAGGTTATAGGCGGCCTTGCAGCCGAGGTCGGACATCAGTTTTGCCAGATCCTCCATACGAAGCCCGACGGATTGCCCGTCGCCGCCGCGGCCGTTGACCGTTACGAAGCAGTAATGCCCCGGCTCAAAATAGCCGATGACGGAGCGGGGATTGGCGGGGTTGAGGTTGGTCTTTTTGCCGAACTCGACGTTGGAATAGGGGTTTCCGTCTGCATCCAGCAGGGACGGACCGAAGTCCCACGACTGATAGGCGCCCGCGGACATTTCGGTGTCGGCGTCAAACGACGCTTTGTCGAACGCTTTCATCGAGCCGTTGGTGTACATCACGAACACGTCGGGATTGTCCGGCTTTTTGTTGTAGAGAACGCCGTTGCGGATGACCGCGCCGTACGCCTCGGAGGAGTTGCCGTAGTAGTCGCCGTTGATCGCGACGATCGCGTTCACGCGTTCCGCCATGGACACGGGATCCTCGCGGACGGTGCCGAATTTGTTCTGTGCGAGAACGGTTTGCAGGTTTTCCGCGTAGGAAATGCGAATGTCGGCAAAGTGGCAGACGGACTGCCCGTAGCGCGTGGACACCAGCAGTTCGGTTACGGTTACGTTGATGTCGTCGCTCTCGTAAACGTACTCGGTCGGGCGGCGCTCCGTGATTTCGGTCGTTGCGGGACGGTAGGTGGGAGTGGTGGAGGTTTCCGACGATTCGACAGGGGGCTCCTCGGTCGTTTCCTCGGAGGTGGTGTCGTCCGAAATTTCGATGACGGCGGTGCTGCTCTCCTCGCTCTCGTCGGGGAAAGAGGGCTCCTCGGTTTCTTCCGGCGCGGAAGAATCGCCGCCGAGGCGGTGCGGATTATCGATGCTGACCTCCGAAACCTCGGCAACGACGTTCGGACGGACGTGGTGGAAATAGCAGAACGTCAGCAGGATGACCGCAAGCGCGAGAAAGTCGGTCAGGATCACTGCCCAAAGCGGCATTTTTCTCATTGCGCGTCGCCCTCCGTTTCTGCGTCGGACTCCGATGCGGGATCGGGGGAAATTTCGTCATGCGGGCGGAATTCCTCGTCGTCGATGTACTGCTCGTCTTCGACGGCGGGCAGGTCGCGGCGCTGGCGGATGATCAGCAGCACGGCGGAAGCGACCGCGACCACGCAGGTGATCAGCAGAAGCCCTTTGGTCATGCTGTTGTCGATAAAGTTCATCGCGGCGTTTACGCGGTCGATCAGCACGAACGTGATGAGGATCAGCGAATTGATGATCAGCAGATGCGGCAGGCACCTGCCGAGAAATGAAAGCAGGGTTTTGAAACGTTCCATGTCGGGATGGGGTCCTTTCTGTCGGGATAAGCGGTCAGCGTTCGCGGAAGATCAGTTTTTTCTGTACGTTGAAGCTGACGAAATAGAGAACGAGTTCCGTGATCAGTTTTGCCCAGAACAACGGCAGCGGGCCGACTTCGTAGAGCAGCCAGAGCATCGCGTAGTTCGCACCGAGGATGCAAAGCACCAGCAGGGCGTATTTGAGGTAGGAATGCTTGCCTTTCTGCCGGAACACCAGCTCGCGATTGAGCAGGTAATTGACCGTGGAACTGATCGCGCGCGCCGCGGCGGCGGCAATGAACAGCCGGAGCTCTTCCGGAAGCGACGCGAACGCGTCGAGCCCGAGGATCGCTTTGAACACGAACAGCAGCACGAAGTCAATGAGAAAGCAGGTCAGCGAGGAAGCCGAATACTTGAGGATTTTTCCGTATATGATCGCGGAATCGCGGATCGCGCGGAAATGCGAGGAACTGTTTTCCTCGTCGAGATAGACCGTTTCGATATCGACCTCGATGATCGGAATGTGTGCGCGTGCGGTGTAGAGCAGCATATTGATCTCGAATTCGTAGCGCTCGCCCTCTAACGAGAGGTAAAGCGGCACCATGTCGATCCCGAACGCGCGAAGCCCGGTCTGCGTGTCGCGCACTTTGACACGGCTCGCGAGGCGGAACACCAAACGCGTCATCGTGTTCCCGAACTGTGAGCGCAGCGGAACGTCTTTGTCAAACAGCCGCGAGCCGAGGATCAGCGCGTCGCCGTCTTGCAAGCAGAGTTCTTTGGCGGTGTTTACGATGTCTTGCGGAAGGTGCTGCCCGTCGGCGTCGCAGGTTACGATGCCTTTGCAGGCGGGCAGTTCATTCCGGATATATTCCATGCCCGTTTTGAGCGCGCGGCCTTTGCCTTTGTTGACGGGGTGGTGCAGGACGATGATCTCCTCGGGAAGCGCGTCGAAGACCGGCTTGAATTCTTCTCCGCCGCCGTCATCGACGACGACAACGCGAAGAAAGCCCGCTTCCAACATGGACGCGCAGACTTTTTTTAACTCATCCGACGGCTTGTAGGCGGGGATCAGCACCGCGATTTCGTTTTGCAGCATTCCGTTTTGCGCCTCTTTTCACTCGATTTCTTTCCAAGTATATCTTATCCTATTTTGTCGAAAAATGCAAGCGTTTTTTGCAATTTTTTCAGAAAAAAAGCACGCCCGAACGGGCGTGTAAAGAAGAAAACGGTTTATTTGAAAGTGTGGGTTTCGAGGCGGGAAAGGTCGCCGTCGGGGAAGTAATAGACGGCGTTCCTGTTTTGCGACCAGACGAAAGAGATCCGCGTTCCCCATTTGCCTTCCTGCTTCGTTTCGTACAACAGCCGCAGGGCGTCTTCGGCGGAAAAATCGTCGCCTGCCCGGGACAGAACGGCGTTCGCGCGGTCGTAGCGGTCTTTGCCGTAAAAGGCGTTCGTGTAGTCGGGGAGCGTCGTGAAAACGGGGAAATTGGTCAGCACGGCGTAGCGTTTCTTGACTTTTTCGCAGCGGTAGCCCGGCTCTACGATAAGGAATTCGCCGTTTTCGTTGCCGATCAGCGAGTGCATCGTTGCTTCCGGGATGT
>JAGHTH010000035.1 GCA_018065365.1 Candidatus Coliplasma caballi | reverse complement strand
GAGGGCTACGACGGGCTCGGCATCTCCGACCATATCATCCTGCCCGGCATCATCCACGGAAGAAGCCGCGGCGATTGGGGAACACAGGACGAATATTTCGCCTCCGTCCGCAGAGCGCAGGAAGAATACAAAGGACAGCTCGAGATCTTCCTCGGCTGCGAGTGCGAGTGGGCAGCCCGTTTCGAGAGTTACTACCGGGAACTGCTCGAAACCAAAAAGGTCGATTATCTGATCTTCGGCATCCATAACTCCTATTTCAAAAACGGAAGCGAGCTTCTTCTGAAATACCGCTATCCGTCCGAATTGGTCGAACGCAAACGCCGGATCGCATTGCAGGCGTTGAAAAGCGGGCTGTTCGCCTACATGGCGCACCCCGACAAATACATGGAGAATTCCCCGTGGAACGCCGCTGCGGAGCGTGCCGCGATCGACATCTGCAAGACCGCCAAAGAACGCGACATCCCGCTGGAGATCAACTGCTCCTGTATGCGCTGGGAGGGCGGCGAACGCGACGTCTGCGGTGAACACCGCTTGCGTTACCCCTACCGCAAATTCTGGGAGATCGCACGCGACGTCGGGAACACCGTCGTGATCGGCATCGACGCGCACGAACCGGCGGATCTTGAAAAGCAAAAGCGCACCCTCGCCGAGCAATTCGCCGCGTCCGTCGGCATCACGCCGGTCGAACGGCTGGACACCATTCAAAAAAGAGTCTGACATAAAAAAGGAGTCCCGTTATGGAAAAATCAAAGGTTTATTTTACCGATTTTCACACCGACCCGCGCGGCTACGGTCTGCCCGAAAAACTCAAAAAGCTGCTCAAAACGGCAGGCATCGACAAAATTGATTTCGAGGGCAAGTTCGTCGCGATCAAAATGCACTTCGGCGAACTCGGAAACATCAGCTTCTTACGCCCGAACTACGCCCGCGCGGTCGTTGACCTCGTCAAATCGCTGGGCGGAAAACCCTACCTGACCGACTGCAACACGATGTACCCCGGCTCCCGCAAAAACGCGCTCGAACACCTCGAATGCGCTTGGCAGAACGGTTTCACGCCGCTGACCGTCGGCTGCCCGATCCTGATCGGCGACGGACTCAAAGGCACCGACGACGTGGAAGTGCCGGTGCGGAACGGCGAATTCGTCAAGAACGCAAAAATCGGCCACGCGGTCATGGACGCGGACATTTTCATTTCGCTGACGCACTTCAAAGGACATGAAGCGGCGGGCTTCGGCGGAACGATCAAAAACATCGGCATGGGCTGCGGCTCCCGCGCCGGCAAGTGCGAGATGCACTCCGACGGCAAGCCGACCATCCGCAAAGACTCCTGCCGCGGCTGCCGCCTCTGCCAGAAAGAGTGCGCAAACAACGGGCTCGTTTATGATGAAAAAGAACACAAAATGACGGTCGATTACGACCATTGCGTCGGCTGCGGCCGCTGCCTCGGCGCCTGCAACTTCGACGCGATCCGCTTCCGCGGGGGCAACTCGGTACAGATGCTCGGCTGTCGCATGGCGGAATACACCCAGGCGGTCGTGGACGGACGCCCGAATTTCCACATCTCGCTGATCGTGGACGTGTCCCCCAACTGCGACTGCCACGGCGAGAACGATTGCCCGATCCTGCCGAACATCGGAATGTTCTGTTCGTTCGATCCGCTCGCGCTCGACCAGGCGTGCGTCGATGCCTGCCTCAAAGCGTCGCCGCTCCCCGGCAGTATGCTGGCAAGCAACCTGCAGATCCCCGGCTTCGGCGACTACGGCGACCACTTTACCAACACCCACCCCGATTCCGAGTGGAAGACCTGCTTGGCGCACGCCGAAAAGATCGGTCTGGGCAGCAGAGATTACGAACTGATCAAGATGTAATAATAGAAAGGGATTTGCGGGGAAAACTTTTTTCCCGCACCCTTTTCAAAAAAGAACTTATTTTGGGGAAGAAAAAAGGAGAGAAACCAAAAAGGCTTCTCTCCTTTTTTTGCAAAAAATCCTATTTCACGTCTAGTTCCGGCGGGACGTCGATCTCGTCGGAAACGTATTTCCCGTTCTTTTTCCGCTGACGAACGCACTCGGAGAGCAGATACTCGATCTGTCCGTTCACAGAGCGAAAGTCATCCTCCGCCCACGCGGCAACGGCTTCGTACAGTTTCGGAGACAGGCGAAGCGGGATCTGCTTTTTTTGCTGTTCGTTCATAGGAAGCCCTTCTTTTTTTCTGAAAGATAACGGAAAAACTCAATACAGCGAGCCGGAATTGACCACCGGCTGCGCGTCGCGGTTGCCGCAGAGCACCACCAACAGGTTGGAGACCATCGCGGCTTTGCGTTCCTCGTCCAGCTCGACGGTTTTGTTTGCCGAAAGCCGGTCAAGCGCCATTTCGACCATCCCGACCGCCCCCTCGACGATCATCTTCCGTGCGTCAATGATCGCGGAAGCCTGCTGCCTTTGCAGCATCACGGCAGCGATCTCGGGCGCGTAGGCAAGATAGGTAATGCGGGACTCGATGATCTCGATACCCGCCTGCTCGACCCGCTTCTGGATCTCGTCGCGGATGCGTCCTGCCACGATCTCGCTCGATCCGCGCAAGCTGCCGTCGTCGGCAATGCCGTCCCCGGTCGTGTCCACGTTCGGTGCCACGTCGTACGGGTACACGCGCACCACGTTGCGCAGCGCCGCATCGCATTGCAAGGACAAAAACGCCTTGTAGTTGTCCACGTCAAACACCGCTTTCGCCGTGTCCACGATGCGCCACATCACCGCGATGCCGATCTCCACGGGGTTGCCGAGGCAATCGTTGATCTTCTGCCGGTTGTTGCTGAGCGTCATCACTTTCAGCGAAATGCGTTTGCTCGGAATGGAGACCGACGCGCCGCTGTTTCCCGCCGTCTGCACGACCGGTTCTTCCACAACGTCGCCGGACTGGTTGAGCTTGGTGCGCGCCGCCGGGTTGACCGCCACGCAGAACGGGTTGACAAAGTAGAACCCTTCCCCTTTCAGGGTCCCGATATACTTGCCGAACAGCGTCAGCACCAGCGCCTCCTGCGGTTTCAGCACCTTCAGCCCGAGTGCCGGAAGCCAGCCGACGCAGATCCACAGCGCTCCGACCGCGAAAACCGCGATCCGTTCCGGGATCTCCTTTTCCAGCCCCAGTCCGCCCCAGATCATACATCCGATGCCTGCCAGATACAGCAGTACCGTCACGAAAAGCACCGCCATCCCGTTCTTTTTGGTGTTCAGAACTTTTTCTTTCATCGTTTTTTCCTCCCGTTTTTGTTCTTTGATATCAAAATCATATCACAAAAATATACGTTTGTCAAGAGGGTTTTGAAAAAACGATGAATTTTTCCATCACGACGCAGTCGTGTATCTCATCAGCCCGTCAGGACTGTATATAAAGCCCTCGGCTTACGGCTATTGCAAAAAGGAATGAAGCGTTTGCAGGCGCATCAATGCGCCGCAAACATGAAGCGGCGGCGTTGCCGCTACGCTCGTATGAAGCGAAACGCATTGTTGCTTTCCGTGTGCCGACGGCACGCTTCATGGGACTTCGTCGGGCGAAGTCCTGCGAAGCTCTGCTTCATTTTTCATGCACCGGGGGTGCGCTTCATTGAAAAAAGCAAGTCTTTCGACTTGCTTTTTTCTGGTGACCCGTAGCAGATTCGGACTGCTGTTACCGCCGTGAAAGGGCGGTGTCTTAACCGCTTGACCAACGGGCCGTAGCGGAAGTTGGATTCG
>JAGHTH010000077.1 GCA_018065365.1 Candidatus Coliplasma caballi | reverse complement strand
ATCGTGAAAAAGGTCGCGCGGACAGCGTATTTTTGCAAGTCGGACAGAATTTCGTCGGGCTGTTTCGGATGCGGCCCGTCGTCAAAGTTTAAAGCGACGGTTTTGACTGCCGCGCGGTTTTCACTGAATACCAGCCCTTGCTGTTTGTAGTCGTCGATCGAAAGTGTCTGCGCCGCGTCGAATTCATCGAGCGTACCGAAACGGTAGCCGCGCGATTCGATTTCGCAAAGCAGGTCGTCCAAAATGGCGGCGTTGGTCGCGGACGTGGGGTGCAGCAGCAAGACTTCCCCGGGGTGCAGGTTGGAGAGGATCTTCTGCTTGGCGATTTCCGGATCGGGCTGTTTGTTGTTGTCCCAATCGGCGTAGGCGTACGACCAGAACACCGGGCGATAGCCGTTTTGTTTGCAGAGCGCAAGCAGGTTTTCGGAGAACGCGCCCTCGGGCGGACGGAAGAAGTGCGGCATCGTTCTGCCGGTCAGTTCGCGGTATTGCGTTTCGAGCGCGTGCATTTCCTGCAAGAACACGGTTTCGCTCACCGCGGAAAGATCCTTGTGGCTCGTGCTGTGGTTGCAGACCGTGTGGCCTTCGTTCGCGAGGCGGCACACAAGGTCGGGCGCGTAGCGGATCAGCCCGGGCAGGATGAAGAACGCGCCTTTTGCGCCGTGCTTGTCGAGTGCTTCGACGATTTTTTCGACGTTGCCGTTTTCGTAGCCGGCGTCAAAGGTCAGATAGATCACTTTTTCTTCTTTGCCGAGCGCGATCACGTCGTAGTCGTTTATCAGTTTGCTCCCGCCCAAAAGTTCCGGGCGGTCGCTGCCGTTCGGTTTGAAAAACCAATTCTGCCTCGTTTTGTCGAGCGCGGACGCGGGCAGGACGAACGAAGTTCCGAGCAGGCAAACGGAAAGCAAACAGGAAAAAATTGCCTGATATAGTCGTTTCAAATTTGAGATTCCTCCTTTCTCTTTTTTATTCTTTGCTTCCGAGGCGAAGAATAAAGCAGGGAATTTTGATCAAAATATTTTCGTTTCGGAGTGGTTTTCTTTATGAAAAAAATTTGTTGTGTCCCCATGACGAGCGTTTCGGAAACGCCCGAACTGATGAGCCAGCAGGTCGATGAACTGCTGTACGGCGACGGTGTGGAGGTGCTTGGCACCGAGGGCGCGTTCTCGCACATCCGCACGGATTACGGGTACGAGGGCTGGGTGGAGAGCCGTTCTTTGATGGACGAACTGCACGAAGCAAACCGCGTCGTATGCGTTCCGTTTGCCGATCTGCTTTGCGAAAACCGCAATTATTACCGCTCGATGCTGACGCTGCCGAGAGGCGCGCGCGTTGACGTGGGATATTCGCACGAAGAGCCGAAATATTGCTTCGCGGTGCTGCCGTCCAAGCGGATCTGGTATCTTTTGCAGTCGCACGTCCGTCCGCTCGTTCCCGAAAAACGTTCCGCGGAAGAAACGCGCGAGAGCATTGCTTCCGACGCGCTTTCCTACCTCGGCACGCAGTACCGTTGGGGCGGAAGAACGCCGGCGGGGCTGGATTGCTCCGGGCTGACCTTTATGGCGTACCGTCTGAACGGGCTGACGATCTGGCGCGACGCCGATCCGGACAAGAACGAGAATCTGGTCGCCATTCCGCTCGAAGAAGCAAAAAAAGCCGACTTGCTGTTCTTTGACGGGCATATCGCGCTGTATCTCGGCGACGGGACGTTCGTACACGCGTCGGGCTCGGCGGGCAAGGTCTGCGTGCAGGAATTGACGGAAGAATGGAAGAAGCGCATCGTCTGCGTGATGAAGCATAAGGAACTGTAAAGCGTATGGAAATTTTTGTCGATCAAAAAGAGATCGAGGGGCAGCGGGAGATCGCGCTGTCGCTGGTGCCGCTGCTTACGGGCAAAAAAGCGGTCGTGCGGACGTTCGGCTGTCAGCAGAACGAAGCGGACGGCGAGCGCATCGCGGGCGCGCTTGCGCTTTGCGGATATACGATCACGGACGACGTGAGCGAAGCGGACTTGGTCATTCTGAACACCTGCGCGATCCGGGAACACGCGGAGGAGCGTGTCTTGGGCAACATCGGCTCGCTCAAAAAGCAAAAGGAAACGCGCGGCACGCTGATCGGGATGTGCGGCTGCATGGCGCAGGAAGCGCACCGGCAGGAATTGCTGTTTGAAAGTTATCCGTTCGTGGACTTTCTGTTCGGGACGGATATGCAGCACCGTGTCCCCGAGATCGTGAAGAACGCGCTCGAAAGCCGGAAGCAGAAGCAGTACGTAAACGATCTGCCGCATTCGGAATTCGGCGTGATCAGCGAGGGAACGCCGGTGCTTCGGAGCGGCTCCTATCGGGCGTTGGTCTCGATCATGTACGGCTGCAACAATTTCTGTTCGTACTGCATCGTTCCGTACGTGCGCGGCAGAGAGCGCAGCAGAGAGGCGAAGAACGTGCTTGCCGAGGTTTCGGAGTTGGCGGGAAGCGGGTATAAGGACATTATGCTGCTCGGGCAGAACGTCAATTCCTACAAGGGAGAACTGACGTTCCCGGAACTGCTGGCGAAATGTGCCGAAACGGAGGGCGATTTCTGGCTGCGATTCATGACCTCGCACCCGAAGGACGCTTCCGACGCGCTGATCGACGTGATGGCGTCGCACGGGAAGATCGCGGATCAGTTCCACCTGCCGTTCCAATCGGGGAGCGACCGGGTGTTGAAAGAGATGAACCGCAGATACACCAGGGCAAAATATCTGGAGACCGCAAACAAGATCAAAGAAAAACTCCCGAACGCTTCGATCACTTCCGACGTGATCGTGGGGTTCCCGGGAGAGACGGAAAGCGAGTTTTTAGAGACCGTC
This sequence comes from Candidatus Coliplasma caballi, assembly GCA_018065365.1. Taxonomy (GTDB): domain Bacteria; phylum Bacillota; class Clostridia; order Oscillospirales; family CAG-382; genus Coliplasma; species Coliplasma caballi. The sequence goes on along the minus strand of JAGHTH010000077.1, from coordinate 7,459 downwards.
GATCTGGTCAAAGAGGTCGGCTTCGATCTTCTTTATACGTTTATTTACTCGCCGCGGCGCGGAACTGTCGCGGAGAAGATGGACGGGCGGATCCCAAGAGAAGAACAGGTGCGGAGATTCCAATACCTGTCCGACGTCGAGAACGCGATCGCGCTCGAAAAGAATCAGAAAATGGTCGGGAAGACCATCCGCGTGCTGTCCGACGGCGAAAAGGACGGCGTGTTCTGCGGCAGAAGTTCGCAGAACAAGATCGTTACGTTTGACAAAGCGGTGCCGGCAGGCACGTTCTGTGAGATCGAAATTACTTCCGCGAAGCAATACACGCTTTCCGGAACTGTGAAAGGAAAATAAAAAATGGACGAGAAACTGAAAGAAGCATTGGAAAATTTTCTGAACGCGCTGCGCGATTGCGACGCGGTCAAGCATTACACCGCCGTCAAGGAAGCGTATATCGCGGACGGCGAACTGGTTACGCTGATCAACGAGTACAATATGCAGGGGCAGATGCTTCGCGACGAGGGCGCAAAGCCGGAACGCGACGACGTGCTGATCGGCGAGATCACCGACAAACTCAAGGAAACCTACGACGCGATCATGATGAACGCGCGGATGCAGGAAATGCAGCAGGCGGAGCAGGTCATTTCGGAGATCATTTCCGACATTGACCGCGGGATCCGTTCGGTCGTGATGCCCGAGGACGTTGAGGGCGGCGCGTGCAGCGGAAACTGCTCGAGCTGCGGAGGTTGTCATTGATGCACGGCTGACGCCGTGATGAGATATACACGACTTCGTCGTGATGAGAGGATGAACGGTATGGCGTTATCGCCCATGATGGTGCAATACAATCAAATCAAGGAACAAAACCCGGACTGCATTATAATGATCCGGATCGGCGACTTTTACGAGATGTTCTTTGACGACGCGAAAACGGCGTCGCGTGAGTTGGATCTCGTGCTGACCGGCAAGGACTGCGGTCTGGAAGAACGTGCGCCGATGTGCGGCGTTCCGTATCACGCGCTGGATCAGTACCTTTCCAAACTCGTGGAGAAAGGGTACCGCGTGGCGATCGTGGAGCAGTTGGAAGATCCCGCGACGGCAAAAGGGCTGGTCAAGCGCGACGTGATCCGCATCGTGAGTCCCGGAACGGTTACGGAGGGCGGATTCCTGTCCGACCGCGACAACAACTATCTGGCGTCGGTTTATACTGCGCCCGACGGGTACGGGGCGGCGTTCGCGGACGTTTCGACGGGCGAGATCTTTGCGCTGGAATTGCTGGGCGACCGCTGCGGCGATCTGCTGGTTTCCGAGGCGGCTGCCTACGGGCCGAAAGAAGTTCTGCATACGGCGGAATTCCCGGAGGAATTGCAGGAGCGCTTCCGCACGCGGTACGGCGCGATGATGACGCCGCTTTCCGAGGAAGACGCCGGCGGGAACAAGCCGATCGCGGCGTATCGGGAACAGTTCGGAGAGGGCGCGGGAGATTCCTACGCGGAGAGCGCGATCGGGATGCTGCTGATCCGCCTGCGCCACACCCAGAAGACCGACCTCGGCTATCTCAAAACGCCGGTGTTCTATTCGCCCGAGAGTTACCTCGGGATCGACAGTTTTTCAAGAAGAAATCTCGAACTTTGCGAGACGATGCGCGGCGGCGAGCGCAAGGGGAGTCTGCTCCATACGATCGACCGCACCAAAACGTCCGCGGGCGCGCGGCTTTTGAAGAAATGGGTGGAAAAGCCGCTCTTAAACTGCATGAGCATCCGCGCCCGTCAGAAAGCGGTGCAGGCGTTGTACGATGATTCGATCACGCGCGGTGAGATCATGAAGCTGTTGCGCGATTGCGTGGACGTGGAGCGTCTGTCCACCAAATTGGTGTACGGCTCGGCAAACGCGCGCGACCTCAAAGCGTTGGAACGCACGCTGAAGCTGCTGCCGCCGATCCGCGAGCAGCTTGCGCTGTTAAAGGACAAGGGCAATCTTCTGACCGATCTTTCGGAGCGGATCGATCCGCTGGAAGACGTCGCGAAGGCGATTTCCGACACGATCTCGGAGGAGCCGGCGCTCTCTGTTAAAGAGGGCGGGATCATCAAGCAGGGCTGCAACGCCGTTGTGGACGAACTGCGGATCCTGATGAGCGACGGAAAAACGCTGATCTCGCAGGTCGAGGAAGCCGAGCGCAACCGCACCGGCATCCGTTCTTTGAAGGTCGGGTACAACCGGGTGTTCGGCTATTACATTGAAGTTTCCAAAGGGTATCTCGGAATGGTACCCGGAGAATATATCCGCAAGCAGACGCTGACCACGGGCGAGCGTTTCGTCACGCCGCAGCTCAAGGAAATGGAAGCGCAGGTGTTGGGCGCGCACGATCGCGATTGCGCGCTGGAATACGATCTGTTCGTGGCGCTGCGCGATTTCGTGCTGGAATCGCTGTCGCAGTTACAGGCGACCGCCGCGGCGATCTCGGAATTGGACGTTCTGTGCGGCTTCGCGGAACTTGCGAGAGAGTGCGATTACGTTTGCCCCGAGGTGGATCAGTCCGACCGCATCGAGATCAAGGGCGGCAGACATCCCGTCGTGGAACGGTTTTTGAAAGGCGAATACTTCGTCCCGAACGACTGCCTGCTGGACGGGAACACGAACCGGCTGCTTCTGATCACCGGGCCGAACATGGCGGGTAAATCGACGTATATGCGGCAGGTCGCGCTGATCGTTCTGCTCGCGCAGATCGGATCGTTCGTGCCGGCGGTTTCGGCGCGGATCGGCGTGGTCGATCACATCTTTACCCGGATCGGCGCGTCCGACGATCTGGCGTCGGGGACTTCGACGTTCATGCTGGAAATGAACGAGGTCGCCGAGATCCTGAAGAATGCGACCAAGCGGAGCTTGATCATCTACGACGAGATCGGGCGCGGCACCTCGACGTTCGACGGAATGTCGATCGCGAAAGCCGTCGCGGAGCATACCTGTCAGAAGATTGGCGCCAAGACGCTGTTCGCGACGCATTACCACGAACTGACCGACCTGGAGGGGACGCTTCCGGGCGTTCTGAATTACCACATCGCCGCCAAAAAGCGCGGCGGCGACATCATCTTTTTGCGCAAGATCGTGCGCGGTGCCGCCGACGACAGTTACGGCATCGAGGTCGCGGCGTTGGCGGGCGTTCCGAACACGGTGGTCAACCGTGCAAAGCAGGTCCTTGCGGAACTGACATCCGCGGGCATCGTTCTGCCGTCCGCGTCGGCGAAAGCAAAGGACGATGACGACGACGCGATCACGTTTGCGGATCTTTCCGCGGACGCGGCGATCGAAAAGATCAAAAACACCGATCTCAATCTGCTCACGCCGTACGAGGCGATGAGTTTGCTGTTTGAACTCAAAAAGATGATCGAATAAAGAAATCCGAAGGCGAAAGGAAGTGAAACCATGGGGATCATCAACGTATTGGACGCGCAGACCGCGAATATGATCGCGGCGGGCGAAGTCGTGGACAGGCCCGCGTCGGCGCTCAAGGAACTGCTTGAAAACGCGCTGGACGCGGAAGCGACGCGTATCTCCGTGGAGATCAAGGGCGGCGGCAGGTCGTTTTTGCGGATCACGGACAACGGCAAAGGGTTTTACCGCGACGATATGCCGAAAGCGCTCTTACGGCACGCGACGAGCAAGATCCGGGAGGGAAGCGACCTCGGCGGTGTTCTGACGTTCGGTTTCCGCGGCGAAGCGCTCGCGGCGATCGGCTCGGTGTCCCGCATGGAGATCATTTCCAAACACGCGTCCGAGGAGGTCGGCACGCGTCTGACCGCCGACGAAAACGGCATCGTGATGGTCGATACGGGGTGTCCGGACGGGACGACCGTGATCGTCAAGGACCTGTTTTACAACACGCCCGCGCGGCAGAAATTTCTGAAAAAAGACGTAACCGAGGGCTCCGCCTGCGTGTCCGTCTGCGAGCGCGCGGCGATCTCGCATCCCGAGGTGTCGTTTTCGGTTTCGGTCGAGGGCGAGCGGAAATTCTATACGCAGGGCGACGGGAAATTGCTGTCTGTTTTGCATTCGATCTACGGAAAAGCGTTTTCGGTCGGGCTTTCGCCGGTCGATTACACGTTGGAGGGGGTGCGCGTACACGGGTACGTCTGCAAGCCCGACGGCGCGCGCGGCTCCCGCGCGATGCAGATGTTCTACGTCAATTCGCGGCCGATCCGTTCCAAAACGATGATGGCGGCGCTCGAAGAAGCGTTCCGTTCCTACCTCCCGCACGGGAAATATCCCGCGGCGGTGCTGTTTTTGGAACTTGCCTGCACGCTGACCGACGTGAACGTGCATCCGGCGAAGCTGGAGATCCGGTTTGCCGACGAGCGAAAGATTTTTTCGGCGGTGTATTACGCCGTCAAGAGCACGCTTTCCGGGGAGGAGAGCGCGGAAGCGCCCGCCGGGAACGAGCAGCCGAAGCCGGAAAATACGGCGGAGGTTTCTGCCGCTTCTCCCGCGGCGCAGCCCGGGATTCCTTACGGAAAAACGCCCGCCAAGCCGGAAAATTCCGTTCCGGCGGCATTCCAAACGGAAATACGGAAGCCGGCACCGCAAAAGCCGGCGGCGCGGCAGTTCAAAGCCGATTTAGAGGAAGAAAACTTGTATTTCGACCTGCGGACGCGCGGAGAATTCCGACAGCCCGAATCCGCGGAAGATCTTCCCGTGAAAGAAGTGCCTCCCGCGATGCCCGCAAAGAAGCAGGGACTCGATAAGGTCGTCCCGGAGGACTTGGGGCAGGCGGTGTTTGAGGAAGCGCCTTATTACAAGTACATCGGCGAAGCGTACGACGCGTTTCTGTTTGTGGAAACCCGCACGGAAGTGCTGATGATCGACAAGCACGCGGCGCACGAACGCATTCTGTACGAGCAGTTGGCGGCAAAAAAGGAAGTGCATTCGCAGGAACTTCTGTCCGGCATTCCGGTCGATCTGACGAGTGAAGAATGTGCGCTGTTGATCGAAAACGCGGAGCATCTCGAAACGTACGGTTTCCGCGTCGAGCCGTTCGGAAACGGAACGCTGCTGGTGCGCGCCGTTCCGGCGACGCTGGCGGGGACCAAGGATCTGCAAAGCATATTGGAGGGGTTTGCTTCCGATCTCGCGAGCGGCGGCAATCTTCCGTTTGCGCAGAAATGTGATCGCGCGCTGTTTACCGTTGCCTGCAAAGCGGCGGTCAAGGCGGGCATTCCGAACGACAAGGCGCACAACGAATGGATCGTACGGCAACTCATGGAAAACGAGAAGCTGCGGTATTGTCCGCACGGGCGCCCCGTGATGCACGCGCTGGCGCGCAGGGATCTGGAAAAATTCTTTGACCGTTGAAGTTTTTTCATCGTTCAGAAAGGCATATCAGAACTATGAGCAGTTTTACGTTATACAAGCAGGAAGGGACCGCGCGGAGAGGAATGCTCTCGACCGTTCACGGCGATATTCAGACGCCGGTGTTCATGAACGTCGGCACCAGCGCGGCGATCAAGGGCGGCGTTTCGACCTACGATCTGAAACAGATCAAATGCCAGGTCGAACTGTCGAACACCTACCATCTGCACGTCCGTCCCGGCGAGGATATTATTTACAGGCAGGGCGGCATTCACAAATTCTTTAACTGGGACAAGCCCGTGCTGACCGATTCGGGCGGGTTTCAGGTGTTCTCGCTGGCGCATCTGCGCAACATCAAAGAGGACGGCGTAACGTTTCAATCGCACATGGACGGGGCGAAGGTCTATATGAGCCCGGAGGTCAGTATGCAGATCCAGTCGCGGTTGGCTTCCACGATCGCGATGGCGTTTGACGAATGCCCTTCTTCCGTGGCGGAACACGGGTATATCGCGAAGTCGATCGAGCGCACGACGCGGTGGCTCTATCGCTGCAAGGACGAGATGGACCGGCTCAACGGGCTGGAGGAAACGATCAACCGCAGTCAGATGCTGTTCGGTATCAATCAGGGCGGGGTTTATCCCGATCTGCGCAAGCACCACATGGAACAGATCCGGCAATTAGATCTCGACGGGTTTGCGATCGGGGGGCTGGCGGTCGGAGAGACGGCGGACGAAATGTACCATATTATCGAGGAAGTCGAGCCGTTCATGCCGAAGGACAAGCCGCGCTATTTGATGGGCGTCGGAACGCCGATCAACATTCTGGAAAGCGTGGATCGCGGGGTGGACTTTTTCGACTGCGTGATGCCCTCGCGGAACGCGCGGCACGGCAATCTGTTTACGTCCGAAGGACTGTTGAACCTCAACAACAACAAATTCTTGGAAGATTCGCGCCCGATCGACGAAAAGTGCGATTGCCCGGTGTGCAGAACTTACACCCGCGCGTACATCCGGCACTTGTTCAAGGCGCGCGAACTGCTCGGAATGCGGCTTTGCGTATTGCACAATCTGTATTTCTACAACAACATGATGGAGGAGATCCGCGCCGCGATCGACGGCGGGTATTGGAAACAATACAAGGAAGAAAAGGTCGAGGCGTTCTCACAAAGAGTATGAAAAAGAAAGCATTGGCGGGAATTCTGTGCCTGTGTCTGCTGTTGCCGTTTGCCGTTTCGGCGGAGAGTGCCGACGAGCAGGCGGGGCTTTCACGGCACATCCTGCAATCCGATCCCGCGTGGGCGGACATCATGATCGGGCATCTTTCGATCGCGGATTCGGGGTGCGGTCTGGCGTCGCTCTGCAACGCGCTGTATTACCTGAACGGGTACAAAGCCGATCTGGTGGAGGTCTGCGAGTGGGCGCACGATGCCGGGCTTTACAATCCGTCCGGCGTGAACGGGGTGTACCGTTCGGTGTATCAGCACGCGGGCAAGCAGTTGGGCAGGACGTACGGGTTTTCCGCGACGGAGTTCCGGTATGGGAACATCAAAACGAAAGAACTGCTTTCGCACCTGCAAAACGGCGGTACGGCGGCGATCCACGTGGAAGGGCATTTCATGGCGGCGGTCGGGTACGATCCCGCGACGGAACGGGTGCTGGTGTTGGATCCGCTGCCCGGCGACGTGGGCAGGTACGACCGCAGGAGAAAAGGCGTTACGCACACCGGCGGGGACTGGCTGACCTTTGGCACGCTGTCCGCGGGGTATGTGAAAGTGGACGGGTACGTGCTGCTGTTCCGGGGTGTTACGCAAAAAGAGTCCGACGCGGTGTTTGATGCCGCAAAGGGACTGATCGGATGAAAAAGATAAGAAGAAAGCAGAGCTTGACGGCTCTGCTTTTTTACATTCGGTTTTTTGAAAAGGGTACGGGGAGAACTTTTTTCTAAAAAAGTTCTCCCCGTAATTCACATTTTCAATTATCCGATCTCCTCGATGTGATAGATGTAATCGAGGGATTTGGGGGCTTCGATGATCTCTTTGTGGGTTTTGTACTTTTTGAGTTCGTCGCTGTGGATCGAGATCGAGACGGTATAGACCGAAAGTCCGGAGCCGGCGTAAGCG
>JAGHTH010000162.1 GCA_018065365.1 Candidatus Coliplasma caballi | reverse complement strand
CGCTTCAACGGTGTGGTTGCGGGTTACGCAATACACGTTGCCGCAGCTTCCGTTTTGCCCGTCGGTGCTCCGCAAGAACGATTGCCCGAGGTCGTGCCACGTTTTGCCGTCTTCGGAATATCGGACGCAGATCTTGTCCGGAAGCACCAGAACCCCTTTCGTGGGACGGTACGCTTTGATATACACCTCGGAAACGATCTTCTTTTCCCCGAGGTCGATGTCCAGAACGCCGCCGGTCTTCCCGGTGATCTCGTCCTCGGTTTTGCCGGAAATCACGGCAATGGCGTCTTCGCCCGTCCCGTCGTAGAACACCCCGTCGGTCAGTTTGGTGTTGTCGTCGTCGCGGTACTGGGCGCTTTTTCTGCCGTCAAAGGAATAGGTTGCCCCTTTGGAGAGCAGCACCTTTTCGGCACTGCGGTTCCCGAACACCTCGATCTCCGCGATCCGGATCTCTTCATCGACATCGATCGGAAACACGAACAGCAGTGATTTTGCGTTCACCGACAGATCGGCTTTCAGCACGCCGTCGGCATATTCGCCCATTTTTCCGGCGTAAAACGAATCGTTGCAGCCGTCGGTCGAATAAAATACCTCACAGGGCTTCCCGGAATACTGCGCGAACGTGACGGCAAACGAATGGACCTCCGTCAGAAAACCGAGATCCAGGCGGATCGCGGCGCAATCGTTTTTGAGGTATTCGATTCGATCTGCCCCGTTCCAGTCCTTGAAGGTCAGCGCGTAGCCCTTTCCGTCGTTGTCAAGCGAGCGCGTCAGCGCGACGGGCTCGCCGTCTTTTTTGCCGTCGGTCAGCCGGGACGCGGCGGGGTCGCCTGCGATCGCAACGCCGGTGTCGTAAAAATACGGACAGGAGCGCGCAATATTTCCGTTTCCCATGCTTTCCGAGCCCTCTTTCGTTTCTTCGCTCTCTGTCTGCCCGCCCCCACAGGAAACCAGCGTAAGCATCAGACAAACGCACAACAGGATGCAAAGTCGTTTTTTCATAACGCCCACCCTCGTTTATTTTCCGAGGATCCGAATCTTTTTATCCAGCCCCGTGAGCGAAAAGATGCTGTACACCTCTTTCCCGACGTTCACGACGGAAAACGCCGCGCCGAGAAAGTCGGCTTTTTTCTTGCAGGCAACGACCTGCCGCAGTCCCGCCGAGGAAATGTACTCCAGCTTCTCAAAATCCAGCACGATCGCGGGCGTTGCCTCCAGCGCGTCGATCGCACAAGCGAGTTCGGGAGAGGTCAACGTATCCAGCCAACCCTCTAATTTGAGAATCGTCGCGTCTTTTTCAATCGTCTTTTCAATCGTCATGGCCAAGTTCCTCCAGATATTTCAGAATGGTTACCCTGTTTTTTCCGTTTTGATATTCATAATGCGATTCGTCCGCGATCCCGAACGAGATCAGTTTTCCGAGCCCGCCGACCTGCTCATCCATATCGTACTCGTCGGCGCTCACGACCTCCGCCAGCGGATCGTAAGGCGTTCCGCCGTCTTCCAGCGTCAGTTTCAGCCGATCCGAACGTTCCAGCACGAACCGGATCTTCTCGCCGTCCGGAACACCGCCCTCAAACGCGTACGAAACGACGTTCACGAACAGTTCCTCTGCCGAAAGGCACATCGCGCGCGCCACGGGCGCCGGGACGGAACAGCCGAGGATCGCGTCGCGGATCTTCACGAATTCCCGCGCGTCAACGTCCAGAAGCAGTTCTTTCCGCTCCCGCAAGTACAGCGTAAGGATCTTTAGGTCGTCGCTCTGCTCGTCTTCTCCCGCAAACGCGCGGAGCGTGCGTTCCACGCGTCCGATCAGGTCGGGATCGTCCGTTTCAAGACCGTCATGCAGGCACGCTTCCAGCCGCGCCTCGCCGAAAAATTCTTTCTTTTCGTTGACCGCTTCGCTGACGCCGTCGGTATAAAGGAACAGCGTGTCGCCGGGACGCATCCGGATCGTCTGCTGTTCGTAGGTCTCTCCCTCAAACAACCCCAGCACGACGCCGTGCGCGTCGGAAAGCGGGATCGGTTTTCCCGAAAGCAGATACGGCAGATTGTGGCCCGCATTGGAATAGGTCAGCGTCTGCTCTTTCGGATCGTAGAACGCCAGGAACGCCGTTACGAACAGCCCCTCGGCGTTGTTTTCGCACAGGATGCGGTTGGTCTCCCGCAGAATGACGGAGGGCTCGACGTTTGCCTTTGCGAGTTCCCGCAGCGCCGTCAGCGTCGTGGACATGAACATCGCGGCACTCACGCCTTTGCCCGAAACGTCCGCGACCACGCAGAACAGTCTGCCGTCTTTCAGTCTGACGTAATCGAACAAGTCGCCGCCGATCTGCTTCGCGGGCGTCATGATCCCGCGGATCTCGTAATGCTCGTCCGCAAACGAGCCGTCCGGCAGAAATCCTTTCTGGATCTTCGCGGTAACTTCCATTTCGGCTTTCTGTTTTTCTTCCATGCTTCGCAGTTCGCCGATGTTCTCAACGTAGTGGTCGATCTCGCGCGTCATCGTGTTGTACGCGCCCGCGATCATTCCGAATTCGTCGTCGGTCGCGACGTTCAGCTTCACGTCGCTGCGCTTGCCGTTGGAAATAAAATCTTCCATGGCGGTGCTGATCTTCTCCGCGGGTGCCAGCACGCGCTTGCGGATGATCAGATAAAGCCCCGCCGTAACCGCCGCAAACACCCCGAAAATCATGATCATCAATACCCCGTACTGATGCGTTACCTTGTTTAACATCGAGGCGTACGAAATATCCACGCCGACGCATACCGCGTTCCCGAAATCGTCCGTAACACGCGAAATCGTGCAGAGTTCGTGCCCGAAATCGTTCTCCATCGTGATGTTCGCGTAGTATTCCTCGCCGTTCCACATCGCGAGTTCTTCCGGCGTCATCTCGTAATCGATCTTCATGCCGTGCAGATGCGTATTTCCCGGCTCGATCCGTCCGAGCTTTGCGAACTCGTCGGCAAGTTCCCGCTGGGCGCTTTCCTGTTCTTTCGAGCAGGAAAGGTCAATATACCGCACCCCATCTTCCACGGGAACGTACACGTAAACGTAATCCACGGCGTACGTTCTGCACATATATTCGCCGCTTTCCTGAATGAGATCCGCGTTTTCGACCGTCAGAGCGAAACCCTGCTCACGCGATTTGAGGATCAGGATCGTTCCGTAAATGTCCGTGGCGGCTTCGGAATACAGCCGCGCGTTGTCCAGCGCGTAAGAATACACGAGCGCGTACGAAGCGAGCGCGATGATCGTCAGCACCACGAACAGCAGTGCCGCATACCGCAGTGCGATCGTTTTCGCGACCGTTCCGCGCCTCTTTTTCATCGGAACACATCCTTTCTTCCTTTGGTTGCTCCCATTGTACCACACTTTTTTCGCGTTTTCAACCTTTTGAGCGCAAAAAAAGAACGGAAAAACCGCGAAAAAATGCCGCGATCTCTTGCAAAACCCTCCGCGATATGCTATACTGTCTGCCGAAATCCACGATCGGAAGGATCCTTTTTTATGAAACAAACGGGCAAGATCATCCGAAAATTGCTGTACTCGCTGATCCCCATTCAGATCACGTCCTGCATGGGACTGTTTTTGAGCAACCTGATCGACACCGTCATCGTCGGAAAGTTCATCTCGAACAAAGCGCTCGCGACAATCGGCTTCGCCATGCCGCTGACGCTGGTGTTCAATATGATCGCCGGCGTGATCGCGACTGGCTCTCAGATCCTCGGCGGCTACCACATGGGACGCGGCGAAACCGAAAAAGTCAACGGCGCGTTTTCGGGCTGCCTTTCGCTTTCCGTGCTGATCGGCGCGGCGGGAACACTGCTCTGCCTGCTGTTTGCCAATCCGCTCGCGGCGCTGCTCGGTGCTTCCGGCGACACGACGGCGCAGACGGCGGAATACATCCGCGGGCTTTGCCTCGGGCTGATCTTCTGGCTGTTCTACAAGTCCATGCTGGCGTTTCTGCAAATGGAACACGCGCCCGCCGCGGCGCTGATCGCGACGATCGTCATGGCGGTCTCCAAGGTCGGCTTTGATCTGCTGTTCGTCCTCGTTCTGAACGCCGGCGTGCTGGGCGTCGGTCTGGCGACTTCGCTTTCCTACCTGCTCGCGTTTCTGGTCGGCTGGATCTTCTACCGATTCTGCAAACACACGATCCGCTTCTCGTTCCGCACGATCCGCGCATCCGTTCTGCTTACCATTCTCGGAAAAGGCATTCCGAACGCGGTACAGGAGGGCTGCGGCGCCCTGCGCGGCGTCGTGATCAACCGCCTTGCCGTCTATTTCGGCGGAGAAGACGCCGTCTCGGTCTATACCTTCGCTTCCAACGTCGCGGAACTGTTCTTCTCCGGCATCAGCGGAACGGCGAGCGCGGCGGACATTCTGAACAGCATCTTCGCCGGTACGCGCGACCGCGCTTCCTTGAAGCAGGTCAACCGTTACAGCATCAAAGCCGGAACGGTCATCAACGTGTCCGCATGGGTGCTGGTCATGTGCATCGCCGGCCCGGTGGCAACGCTTTCCGGCGCGGAGGGCGCGCAGCTTGCCGAAACGGCGCTCGCGATCCGTCTGCTGTTCTCGGCGGCGCTTGCCAACGTCATTCCGACGCTCTCCCTGCATTTCTACCGCACGCTCGGCTGTATCGGAAAAGTCAATCTGATCTCCGTTCTTCAACTTCTCGTATTCCATCTGACCGTCTGTGCGACGCTGCCGCGGCTGATCGGAACGGCGGGCATCTGGATCAGCTATCTGATCGGCGATTTTCTCATCGCCGCCCTGATCGTTCTCTATTCCGCGAAAAAACTCGGCTTCTTCCCCAAAAAGTTGACGCAGATCATCTTCATTCCGCATAAATACGGAACGCCCGAAGATGCCCAATGGGACGGCGTTCTGTCGGAGCGCTCGGAAATTCCCGCGCTCTGCGAGCAGGCAAAAGCATTCGTTTCCGCAAAAGGCGCTTCCGAAGAACGCGCCGACGCGTTCGAAACCTGCTTACGCGAACTGCTTTCCAACGTCGTTTCGTACGGCAGCGCCTCGTCCTGCGACGTCCGCGTCGTCTGCGAGAACGGCGAATCGTTCTTTGTCCTGCGCGACAACGGAACACTGTTCGATCCGACCGAAGTCCTGTCCGACGGCGGTCTGAAAACCGTCCGTTCCCTCTCTAAGTCGATGAAATACCGGACGACGCTCGGCTTGAACGTCCTGACCGTTGAATTGTAATGGGTTTTTATATGGGGAACCCCCTTTTCTTCGCAAGAAAAGGGGGGTTCCCCATACCCTTCCCCGAAAAGAACTTATGTAGGGATAAATAACAATAAAAGCGAGGATCTGCTCCTCGCTCTTATGTTTTGCAATTTTTGACTGATTAAGAACAGCTTTTTCATTTCTGAAAAACTGTTTTTCTTTTCTTCGTGGCGTTCCACCGGTCAAAAAATCCCTAAGACGCACGCCCTAATCGAGCTCATTTCCTTTTTTGCAAATCAATATTCAGTCGGTCAGCAGCGCCCGGTCGTTGTCGAACGTTTCGCCCGCCGCAACGTTGAACTGCTTGAGCAGCAATTCCACCGTGAGTTGTTTCTTGTCCTCGCCGGAAATGTCCAGGATGATCCGTCCGTTGTGCATCATGATCAGCCGGTTTCCGTAGGCGATCGCGTCGCGCATATTGTGCGTAACCATCAGCGCGGTCAACTTGTTTTCTCTGACGATCCGGTCGGTCAGTTCCAGCACCTTTGCGGCGGTTTTGGGATCCAGCGCCGCGGTATGCTCGTCCAGCAACAGCAGTTTCGGCTGCTGCAAAGAAGCCATCAGCAGCGTAACCGCCTGTCTTTGCCCGCCCGAAAGCACGCCGATCTTGGTCGTAATGCGGCTTTCCAATCCGAGATTGAGTTCCGCGAGCAGTTCTCTGTAATGCTCGCGCTCTTTTTTGGTAATGCCCCAACCAAGCCCTCTGCGCTTGCCGCGTCGTGCCGCGAGCGCCAGGTTCTCGTCGATGTTCATGTTCCCCGCCGTTCCGAGCCGCGGATCCTGGAACACGCGCCCGAGGTATTTCGCCCGTTTGTGTTCGGGCATGTTCGTTACGTCTTCGCCGTCAATGAGGATTTTGCCCGTGTCCGGCTTCCAGACGCCCGCGATCGCGTTCAGCACGGTGGATTTTCCGGCGCCGTTGCCGCCGATCACGGTTACGAAATCGCCGTCGTTCAGCGTCAGCGAAAGGTCGTTGAGCGCCACTTTTTCATTGCAGGTGCCGCCGTTGAAGATCTTGGTCACGTTTTTGAGTTCAAGCATGACTTTCTCCTTTCGACGCCACGTTCTTTTTGAAGTATCTTTCTTTCAGATACGGGATCGCAAGGAAGATCGCCACGACGAGTGCGGAATACATTTTCATCATGTCGGGCTCGGTACCGAGCATAATGACCGCCTGGTACACGATGTAATACACGATGCCGCCCAGCCCGACCTGCAGCAATTTGAGCGCGAAATTGTTTTTGAGCAGTTTCCCGAACAGCGCCTCTCCGATGATGATCGCCGCCAGCCCGATCACGACCGCGCCGCGCCCCATATTCACGTCCGCAAACCCCTGGTACTGCGTCAGCAGCGCGCCGGAGAACGCGACGATCCCGTTGGACATCATCAGCGCGATGATCTTATTCCGATCGGTGTTGATCCCCTGCGCCTTGGACATTGCGGCGTTGCAGCCGGTCGCACGGATGCCGCAGCCGATCTCGGTGCCGAAAAACCAATACAGCACCCCGATGACCGCCGCCAGAATGAGCGCCACCACGAGCAGCGTGTTGCAATAGAACGGCACGCCTTTCAGATATTGCAGCGATACGAGAAGATCGTAGTTCCGCACCGACAGCGATACGTTGGCGCCGCTCATGATCTTCAGGTTGACGGAATACAGCGAAAGCTGCGTCAGAATGCCCGCAAGAATCGGCGGAATGCCCATGAATACGTGGAACACTCCCGTCGCGAGCCCTGCCAGCATTCCGGCGAGGAACGCGACGAACATGGAAATCCACACGTTGCAACCGTTGATCATCATGACGGCGCAGACCGCTCCGCCCGTGCAGATCGATCCGTCAACGGTCAGATCGGCGATGTCGAGAATTTTGTAGGTAATGAACACACCAATGGCCATCAGTCCCCAGATCAACCCCTGCGCGACCGATCCGGGAAACGCGTTCAAAAGGGAATTCAGCATGAAAATCCGTTCCTCCGGTTTCAGTTCGTTTCGATTTTTTCGTAGCCGGAGGGAATCTCGATGCCAAACTCACGGCAGATATCTTCATTGTATTTCTTGGTAAAGTTCGGCGCGTACTGGATCGGCATTTCGGAGATCTTTGTTTTTCCGGTCAGAATCTCCACCGCCATCTCGCCCGTCTTGTAGCCGAGGTCGTAGTAGTCAATGGTCAGAGAAGCAACGCCGCACTTCGAGCAGATGCCTTCTTCGCCCGCGACGACAGGGATCTTTTTGTCCAGAACGATCCCGCCGAGAATTGCCGCCGAGGTCGCCAGCGTATTGTCGGTCGGTGCGTAGAGAACGTCCGCATTTGCACAGGCAGACTGCGCGACGGAAGCCAGATCGTTGGAATCCGCGAACGAATAGAGCGTCGCGGTCATGCCGAGTTTTTCCAGTTCCGCCTTGACGGTGTTGACCTGATACAGCGAGTTCGCTTCGGCGGAGCAGTAAATCAGCGACACGTTCTTCGCGTCGGGGAACAGTTCCTTGATCATCTTCGCCTGCTGATCGAGCGGTGCCAGATCGGAAGTACCCGAAATGTTGCCGCCGACGGTGCCGGAGAAGTTCTTGATGTCCAGCGCAACGCCGTACTCGGTTACGGATGTACCCAGAATCGGAATGGTGGTCGTCGCGGCAGCCATCGTCTGCAGGACGGGCGTCGCGTTCGCCATGATCAGATCGACGTTCTTGGAAACGAAGCCGTTCGCGATCGTCGCGCAGGCGGGAATATCGTTGGAAGCGTTCTGCTCGTCAAACACGACCTTGTCGCCGAGCGCCGCTTTCAGCGCGTCCTTGAAGCCGCGCGTCGCTTCATCCAGAGCGGGATGCTGCACGAGCTGGCAGATCCCGACGGTATAGGTGTCTTTCTCTCCGCTTTCTCCGCAGGCGGTCAACGCAAACGCCATTACCAGCGCCAGAAGAAGTGAGAGCAGTTTCGTCATTTTCATAGTAAGTCCTCGATTTTATTTTTTCTTATAGTTCTATCACTATTTTCGTATTGTACACGATTCCCGACAAAAAGTCAATACGTTTCCCGAAAAAAGATTTGCTTTTTGCGGAAAAATATGCTATAATACAAAACGATAAAGTAAAATGAACGACGACAGGCGGAAAAAACATGAACAGTCAGTTTGAAAACGGAACGCTTTTCTTTTATCCGGAAGGCGCGATCAATACGACCAACGCGCCGGACGTCCGGAAAGACCTTTTTTCCGTTTACGACGCCTGCGAAAAGGAACACGGATCCTTCCCGGTCGTGTTGGACGCCGAGAAGCTGGAATACATCAGCAGCAGCGGACTGCGCATCCTGCTGGAACTCCGCAAACGCTGCAAAGACGCGCGCATCATCAACGTGAGTCCCGCGGTGTACGACGTTCTTTCCATGACCGGCTTTACCGATTTTTACCGGGTGGAAAAGCAATACCGCAAAGTCTCGGTGGACGGCTGCGCGATCATCGGGCAGGGCGCGAAAGGAACGGTCTATCGGCTGGACGCGGATACGATCGTCAAGGTGTTCAAAAGCCCGGACTGCCTGCCCGACATTCAGAAAGAACGCGAGTTCGCGCGCCGCGCGTTCGTGCTGGGAATCCCCACCGCGATCACGTTCGACATCGTGCGCGTCGGCGAGAGCTTCGGAACAATGTTTGAACTGCTCTCTGCGCGCTCCTATTCCAAATTATTCCGCGACGAACCGGAAAACCGCGCCCTGTACGTCGGCGAATTTGCCGCGCTGCTCCGGAAGATCCACACCACGACGGTTTCAAAAGAAGAATTCCCGCCGATCAAGCAGTTCGTCCGCGATTGGCTCAACACCGACAAGCCCTATCTTTCCGCCGAATCGCTCGGAAAACTCGACCGTCTGCTCACGGAATTGCCCGAGCCGCCGATCCTGCTGCACTGCGATTTCCACAGCAACAACGTGATGCGGCAGAACGGCGAAGCGATCCTGATCGACATGGACACGCTCTCCTACGGACATCCCGTCACGGAACTCGCAAACGTGTATATCACGTTCGTCGGCTTCGGCGAGGTCGATCCCGGCATCGTGGAATCCTTCCTCGGACTTCCCTACGACACCGCCGTGCAGATCTGGAACTCGTTCCTGCCCGCCTATTTGCAGACCGACGACGCTTCCCACGTCGAAGACGTCGAACGCAAGGCGCGGCTGATCGCCTATCTCCGCCTGCTGCGGCATACCGTGCGCCGTGACGACCGCGATACCGAAAACGGACGCGCGACGGTCGCGCTCTGCTTGCGGAAGATCGACGACCTGCTGCAAACGATCGACACGCTCGCTTTTAACTTATAAATAAAAAAAGGAAGAAACCGCACGATGAGAATTGACGGACTCCAAAAAATGACGCTGCTGGACTTCCCCGGCCGCGTCGCCTGCACCGTATTCACGGCGGGCTGCAATTTCCGCTGCCCGTTCTGCCATAACGCTCCGCTCGTCACGGAAATTGAGGAAACCGCGCCCTTTACCCCCGAGGGCGTGCTGGAATTCCTGCAAAAGCGCAAAGGATTGCTGGACGGCGTGGCGGTTACCGGCGGCGAGCCGCTGCTTCAGCCCGGGCTTGACGAATGGCTCGGACAGGTCAAAGCGCTCGGCTTCGCGATCAAACTCGACACCAACGGATCCTCTCCCGATAAACTGAAAGACCTCGTTTCGCGCGGGCTGGTAGATTACGTCGCCATGGACATCAAAAATTCCCCGGCGAAATATCCCGCCACGGCGGGCATCCGCCCGGAACTGTTCCCCGCGGTCAGAGAGAGCGCGGCGTTTCTGCTTTCCGGAGCGGTCGATTACGAATTTCGCACCACGGTCGTGGCGCAGTTCCACGAGGTTTCCGATTTCGACGAGATCGGAAAATGGATCCGCGGCGCGAAGCGCTACTTCCTCCAACCGTTCGTGGACAGCGGAGACCTGATCGGCAAAGAGCCGATGAGCGCACCCGACGAACAAACGCTCGACGCGATGTTGAAAACCGTCCTGCCGTACGTGGAGCGCGCCGAGATCCGCGGTCAATAAGTTCCCCGCACTTTTTTGCCTGCCCGTTCGGGCAGGTTTTTTCCTTTATTCTCCGTGCTTTTTTGGCCCGAAGAAAAATTCTCTCCAAAAATCGCGCCGCGTTTTTGTGCAATATTTTCTACCATATCTTGTGCTTTTCCTCTTGACAATCCCACAATATCTATGATATAATGTGTCTGCTTTCTTCGGTAAAGCACAAGATATCGTATAAAAAAGTTTTTCCATATAAAGATCGAAAGCGAATGAGGAGAGGAAAAAGTATGTATCAAGTAATCAAACGTGACGGCAGTATCGTCGATTTCAACTTGGGCAAAATCAAAAACGCCATTACGTCGGCTTTTGAGGCCTGCCAAAAGAAATACCATCCCGACGGGATCGATTTTCTGACGCTCAAAGTCATGGCGGACTTCGAGTCCAAAATCGAAAACGACAAAATCGCGGTCGAAGACATTCAGGACAGCGTCGAGTCCGTATTGGGTAAAGCGGGCTACGGCGACGTGGCAAAGGCGTACATTCTGTACCGCCGTCAGCACGAAAAACTGCGTAATCTGAGCGGCACCCTGCTCGACTACAAGAAGATCGTGGACAACTACTTAAAGATCAACGACTGGCGCGTCAAGGAGAACTCCACCGTGTCTTACTCCGTCGGCGGTCTGATCCTTTCCAACTCCGGCGCGATCACGGCGAACTACTGGCTCTCCGAGGTTTACGACGACGAGATCGGCAACGCGCACCGCAACGCCGACATTCATCTGCACGACCTCGCGATGCTGTCCGGCTATTGCGCGGGCTGGTCGCTGAAGCAGCTCATTCAGGACGGTCTGGGCGGCGTCGAGGGCAAGATCACTTCCTCTCCCGCAGGACACCTCTCCACCCTCTGCAACCAGATGGGCAACTTCTTGGGCATCATGCAGAACGAGGGGGCGGGCGCGCAGGCGTTCTCCTCCTTCGATACCTACTTGGCTCCGTTCGTCCGTGTGGACAACCTTTCCTACAAAGAAGTCAAGCAGTGCATCCA
>JAGHTH010000066.1 GCA_018065365.1 Candidatus Coliplasma caballi | reverse complement strand
TGCGTGCGCGGGATCAAAGGCGAGCCCGTGGCGATCGGCCGTCTGGAACGATTCGTCGCGGACACGCACCTCGCTTCTGCCGGAAATACCGCCGTCAAACCGATCCCCAACGGACATCGCGTGGCGATCGTCGGCTCGGGACCTTCCGGATTGACCTGCGCCGGCGACCTCGCGAAAGCGGGGTACGACGTAACGGTCTTCGAGGCGCTGCATAAGGCGGGCGGCGTGCTGGTTTACGGCATCCCGGAATTCCGTCTTCCCAAGCGCATCGTCGCGCAGGAGGTGGAAGGGCTGAAAGCGCTCGGTGTCAAGGTCGAAACCAACGTGGTCATCGGCAAAACGCTGACCGTGGACGAATTGTTCGACGACGGCTTTGAGGCAGTCTATATCGGCTCCGGCGCCGGTCTTCCCGGGTTTATGAACATTCCGGGCGAGTCCTGCAAGGGCGTCTATTCCGCAAACGAATTCCTGACGCGCAACAACCTGATGAAAGCGTATCGGGAAGACTCCGCGACACCGATCCTGCGCGGAAAGAACGTCATCGTATCCGGCGGCGGCAACGTCGCCATGGACGCGGCGCGCACGGCGCTGCGGCTCGGTGCGGAAAACGTTTCGGTGGTTTACCGTCGTTCCATGGAAGAACTTCCGTCCAGAAAAGAGGAAGTCGAGCACGCGATGGCAGAGGGCGTACAGTTCAGAATGCTTTGTACGCCGATCGAACTGCTGCCGTATGAGAATCCCGACGACAAACGCGACGCGAAAAACGGTTTCGTGCGCGCCGCCCGCTGCATCCGGATGGAACTCGGCGAGCCGGACGAGCGCGGCAGAAGACGTCCCGTACCGATCGAGGGCAGCGAATTTGAAATTCCCGCCGACGTGGTCATCATCGCGATCGGCAACGGCCCGAACCCGCTGATCGCTTCCACCACCGACGGCTTGGAGATCAACAAGCGCGGCGGCATCGTCATCGACGAAAACGGAAAGACCTCCCGCGAGGGCGTGTTTGCCGGCGGCGACGCGGTTACCGGCGCGGCAACGGTCATTTCGGCGATGGGCGCGGGCAAGACCGCCGCGAAAGCGATCGACGAATACCTGCGGAATCATTAACAATGAAAACGTGCGGAAAAGCGATTATTCCGCACGTTTTTTCCGTTTTCCTCTTGCATCTTCTCTCAAAATATGGTAGAATCGGAGAAAACGGAAAGGAGGATCCGATATGAAAAAAAGAGCAATCGCCCTGTTTGCCTTGCTGCTCGTTCTGCTCGTGTGCGCGGATCTGTACCTTTCCAACACCGACCGCATCGCGCTGCGCGGAAAAGAGCCCGTAACGCTCGACTTGTCATCCGCGACGAAGCGGGGGAGCGCGTACACCGTTTCGGACGGCATCCGCGTCGGAAAAGGCGGATCGCTCGTCTTTTCGGATCTTTCCGTCCCGGTTTCTACGGTCGCCGTCGAGGGAATTTCCGACTCACTCCAAATGGAACAACTGACGCTTTCCACCATGGACGACGGCAACAAAATGAACTACCGCACCTACGTTGACGATCGCCTTTACACCGACGAGCCGACCTACTTTTCGATCCGCTCCGCCGGAAATCTGCGCAAACTGCGCATCGAATGCAAAGGCGGCGATCCCTTTACGCTGACCTCGGTTACGCTCAACGCGAAACCGCCGCTGCGATTCCATTTCGCGCGCGTCGCGCTGGTGTTCGGCACGGCTGTGTTGCTGTTCGTCCTTTGGAAAAAGCGGTTGTTTTCCGCAATTTTTGACAAAAAGAAACCCTCGCACCTGTGCGCCGTCATGCTTTCCGTATTGCTGTCGCTGCTCGTCGTGGCCTGCTGCTGCGGCGGCGCGGGACTCAAAGAAATGCCGCTGCGCGAGCCCTCTCCGAACGCCTACGAGCAGCTGTTCACGTCGCTTTTGCAGGGAAAAGTCAGTTTAGACGTCGATTTTGATGCGTCCGTGCTGGAAGGGTGCGAGGACCCCTACGATTACACCGAGCGCAACACCGTCGTGGACGACGTGTTCGGAACGTTCTGGGACCGCGCGTATTATAACGGAAATTTCTATTGCTATTTCGGGATCGCGCCGATTTTCGTCAGCTATTTCCCGGTCTATCTGCTTACGTTCGGAACGTATATTCCCAACGCGACGCTTGCGACCATGCTCGTGCTGATCGGAGCGGTACTCGGGTTTTACGGCTTGCTGCTCGCGCTGCTGCGGTTTTTCCGCGTTCGCGTGCCGGTCCCGATCCTGTGCCTTGCCGTACCGACGCTGACCTTTGCTTCGCTGCTTCCGATGATCGGAACGAGCGCCGATATGTATTATCTGCCGATCGCTTCTGCGCTGTGCTTCCTGTCGCTCGCTCTGAATTTCGGCTTCCGCGCCGTGCTGTGCGATCAGCCGCGCCGCAGAACGACGCTGTTCGTGCTGTCCGGCGTCTGTTCGGTGCTGACCGCCGCTTCGCGCCCTACGATCGCGCTTTACCTCGCGCTGCTGATCCCGCCGTTCGTTTCCGTTCTGACCGAGCGGGGAAAGACCGCGCGCTCCAAAGTGTTCGCCGCGGTTTCCTACCTCACGCCCGTTTTGCTCGGCGCGTGTGGGATCCTGTACTATAACTTCATCCGTTTCGACTCCGTTTTGGAATTCGGAACGTCCTACCAGCTCACGCTGTCCGACGTTTCGTATAACCGGCTGCGCCCCGATCTGCTTGCCGAAACGTTCGCGCAGTATTTCCTGCAATTCCCGGCTTTCTCGGGCTTGTTCCCGTTCTTGACGCCCTCACATCTCGGCTTGAATACCTACGGCACCTATTTCTATTCCGCCGGAACGGTCGGTGCGTTCTGTTTCCCGGTTACCTGGGCTTTCCTCGGTGCCGGAACGCTGACGCGGAAAAAGCCCTGCAAGCGCGCGGTGTATCTGCTTGCGCTGCTTTTGCCGTTCGGTGTCGCGTTCCTCGATACCTGCGTCGGCGGCGTGAATATCCGCTACTTGTCGGACGTTCTGTTCCCGCTCGCGCTGTTGGGAATCCTGCTCCTTTGCGAAGCGGCGGGGAAACTCGCGGAGAGCAAAATCTTCTCCGACGGGACGGCGTACCGCCTGTCGCTGCTGCTTGCCCTGCCGATGCTTTTGTCGCTCGTCATGGGTTTTGCTTTGATTTTCGCAAACGAACGCAGTTGGATCGCCGCCGGCAATCCTTACATCTTCCGTTTGTTTGAACGTCTGTTTACGTTCTGAATAACGATCAAGGAGTGTTTTCTATGAAATTTCGTGTGATGACCTACAACGTCCAGCATTTTCATCCCTATAAAGCAACGGAGCAATGGGACGATATTGACTACCGCCCGTTTGCCGATGCGATCAAAGCGTTTGATCCCGACGTTGTGGGGCTCAACGAGATCAGAGGGGAAGGCCCGTCGCCGCTCTACGCGCCGCAGGCGGAATTGATCGCCGGACTCACGGGGTATTCCTATTTTTACGCGCCCTCGCTGTTCATCCCGGATCACGGGCTGTACGGCAACGCGTTTCTGTGCAAAAAAGAACTCGGTAGTTCGGAAGTCGTCCATATCCCCGATCCCGCGGGAACGACCGGCTATTTCGAATCGCGGTCCGTCGCCAAAACGGTTTTGCCCTATGCCGGCGGGATCACGATGCTGACCTCTCACTTTGGTTTGCGGCCCGTCGAGGCGGAAAACGCCGTCCGCGTGGTCTGCGACGAGATCCGAAAATCGCCTTACCCCGTCATTCTGACCGGCGATTTCAACGTAACCCCCGACAACCCGGTGCTTGCCCCAATCCGAAAATTGCTGTTCGATACGGCGGAACTGTTGGAACGCCCATTACTTTCCTTCCCGTCCGACGAGCCGAAAGTCAAGATCGACTACGTGTTCTGCTCGAAAGAACTCCGCCCGACCTTTGCTTCGATCCCGCCCCTCGTCCTGTCAGACCACCGTCCGTATCTCGTCGATTTCGAGCTTTGATCCCGCCTTTCCTGCCGAACAATCAGAATATACGGGAGCGTAATGAAGAGATGACACCCGATCCCAACAAAAAACACCCCATTCCCGAATATGAAAACGAAATCTACGTAAAGCCAACGATTTCGAATCCCAATATCTTCGTCGGCGAGTTTACCTATATTGCCGACTCGGAGTTTGAACGCCACGTAACGAATTTCTATCCGTGGAGCAGGGACAAGCTGATCATCGGCAAATTCTGCCAGATCGCTTCCGGCGTCGAGTTCATGATGAACGACGCCAACCACCAGATGAACGCGGTTTCGACGTTTCCGTTCTATACGCTTGAGGGTTGGGATATGAAACCGCCGAAGCCGTCGGATAGGAACTATAAAGGCGACACCGTCATCGGAAACGACGTGTGGATCGGACAGAACGCGCTGATCCTTCCCGGCGTACACATCGGCGACGGTGCGATCATCGGCGCAAACAGCGTCGTGGGCAGCCATGTGGAGCCGTACACGATCGTCGCGGGCAACCCCGCAAAAACGATCCGTAAACGCTTTGACGATGAACTGATCGCTTTACTGGAGCAATTCAGGTGGTGGGATAAGGACATCGACGAGATCAATGCCTTGATCCCGCTCTTATCGTGCAGCGACCTTCAAAAAGTAAAAGCCGAACTGAAAGCAAAATTAACCTGATAAATTCCGTCAAAAAACCCGCCGAAGATTTCTTCGACGGGTTTTGCTTTGAAAAAACGATCGTTACACTCTTTTTCCGTCCACCCAGACGGCTGCGACGTCGCACGACGGGGAAAGCAGCACGAGATCTGCCGCTTTTCCGACCTCGATCGTGCCGCGGTCGTGTCCCAACCCGATCAGACGGGCGGGATTGCGGGACGCCATGTGCGAAACTTCCGCAAGCGGATAACCCGTTTCCACAAGGTTTTTGAAATCGTAGAACAAATCGCACACGCTGCCGGCAATCGTGCCGTTTTCGGTTTTGCAGGTTTTTCCGATGACGATCCGCTTTTTGCCCTCGATAACGTACTCGCCGTCGCCCAATCCCGAAATGCGTCCGGTGTCGCTGATCATCGCGATCTTGTCGTACCCTTTGTTTTTGATCGCAAGCGCGATCGCGGCAGGGGTGTTGTGGATAAAATCGCAGATCAATTCGCAGGACAACCGCTCGTCCAGCAGTGCTTCACCGACCACGCCCGGCGCTCTGTGCGTGAACGGACTCATCGCGTTGTAAAGGTGCGTAACGAGGTTTGCTCCCGCGTCCGCGGCGGCTTTTGCCTCCTCAAACGTCGCACAGGTGTGCCCGATCGAAGCGTTCGCGCCCGCAAAAAGAATGTCCTCGATGAAATCGACCACGCCGGGCAATTCCGGCGCGAGCGTCATCGATTTGAGCGTGCCCTCGCATTCGGCAAGGTAGCCCTCCAGATCGGCGCGGCTCGGCTCCGAAAGATTCTCCTTGAGCATCGAGCCGGTCTTGTTCGGCGAAATGAACGGGCCCTCCATGTTGATCCCGCCCAGCTTCGCGCCCGCCGGTCTGCGCACCATTTCCTTTTTGACGTTTCGGATCGCGGCGAGCAGCCGCTCTTTCGGCAGACAGCGCAACGTCGGCACGACGGTCGTGATCCCGCGCTTTGCAAGTTCTTCCGTCCCTTTGTCAAATTCCTCGTCGGCGGCAGCAAATTCCGTCCCGAAAAAACCGTGGTTGTGAATATCCACGAGTCCGGGGATCAGAATGCACCCGCGCGCGTCAAACGTCTCTTCGCCGTCTGCGTGCAGATCGGAATGGATCGCCGCGATGCGTCCGTTCTCGATTTTTAAGTCGCCGTGAAGCAGACCGACCTTTTCGGTCAATATGTTTGCGTTACGAATGATCATATCACGCACCAAGTTCTTTTAACATTCTGTGGAGGTTTTCCATGCTGATCTCGATCGCCAGCAGGGTGTCCTCGATGCCCTCGAATTCGAGCGAGAAATATCCCTTGTACCCGCTTTCGAGAATGGTGCGCACGCACTGATAGGTCGGCGCGTCGCCCTGCCCGAAGATCGTTGCTCTGCGGTAGTTGCCCGCGCGCGTCTTATTCCAACCTCTGCCGGGGTTGGGGAGCATTCCGCTTCTCCAGAACGCGTCCTTGACGTGAACGTGCTCGATGAGCGGCAGTAATTTGGAAACGGCGATCGCGCAGTCCTCGTCAACTCCGCCGAAATTCCCGATGTCGCAGAGATACCGGTAATTCGGGTGGTTGACCGCTGCGAACACCGCCAGCATCCGTTCGGAATCCTGCACGATGCGCCCGTGGTTTTCGGAACAGGTCATCACGCCCTTGGAAGCGGCGTACTCCGCGACCTCACGGATCGCCGGAGCGACCACGGGAAGCACCGCCGCAAAGGTCTTCGGACCCTCGTAGCCCTCGTAGAACGAAGCCATCACGTCGTGCCGCATCAGTTTGATGCC
The DNA here is from genome assembly GCA_018065365.1 of Candidatus Coliplasma caballi. Lineage (GTDB taxonomy): Bacteria > Bacillota > Clostridia > Oscillospirales > CAG-382 > Coliplasma > Coliplasma caballi. The sequence continues at coordinate 808 of JAGHTH010000066.1, read as the reverse complement.
GCAGGCGGCGGCAAGGTCAACGTGCTTTTTGACACGTTCGACCTCTTTTTCGGGGTCTTTCTGGAAGAAGTTCGCACCCGTCGTGTAGATCGGAACTTCCAATTCCAGCTTTTTCGCCTGCTCGGCGAGTTTCAGCCAGAATTCCGCGAGATCGCTGCCGTCGGGAGCGGTGTCGTTCACGACGAACTCCACGCCGGAGCAGCCCAGCGCCTTGGTCTTTTCCAAAACTTCGGGGTAGGTCATTTTTCCGTTGTAGGTTACGCCGGAAAAACTGTAAGTGCTGATACACGTTTTCATTACAGAATGATCTCCTTCTTCTGCGCCGCGGATTCGTAGATCGCGTCGAGCATTTTCTGCATCTGGACCGCCTGCTCGATCGGATAACGCACGGGCTTGTCGTTTAAGACGCAATCGGCAAAGTGCGAAAGCTCCGCCTGGAAGCGATCGTTGTCGCCGATATTGATTTTGTCGTCCGAGAGGTAACCGTCGCGCTCGCCGTAAATGGTCAGCGTGTTCAGGTCTGCGCCCGCTTTGGAGCCGCAGATCGTCGTGCCGGTGTAGGACGGCTCGTTGACAGCCCAAGCTGCCTCAAACATCATCATCGCGCCGTTCTCAAAATGAATAACGCCTGCGCCGAGGTCCTCGGTGTCGAATTGGTTGTCGGGGCAGGGCGTGCCCTTCCAACGACCGACGCCTTTGGTCTGATAGTCGCCGATGTATTCGGAAATGAACGCGCTGACACGCGTCGGCTTCGGGCAGCCCATCATGTACCAGGCCGCGTCGATGCCGTGAACACCGATGTCGATGA
>JAGHTH010000159.1 GCA_018065365.1 Candidatus Coliplasma caballi | reverse complement strand
TACCCCGCCTCGCTCGTAAACCCGGTCTTCATTCCGTTGGCTCCCTCGTAAAAGCGGATGAGTTTGTTGGTGTTCGCCAGACCGAACGCGCCGCCGCGAATGGTGTCCATCCAGATGTTCGTGTAGCGCAAGACCGTTTCGTGCTTGAGCAGTTCGCGGGTGGTCAGCGCGACGTCGTACGCCGAGGAATAGTGATTCTCGGCGGGCAGCCCGTTCGTGTTGGTAAAATGGGTGTGCTCCAGACCAAGTTCCGCCGCCTTGGCGTTCATTTCGGCAATAAACGATTCCTCGCTTCCGCAGATCGCCTCTGCCAGCGCGACCGTCGCGTCGTTCGCGGAAACGACGATCAGCGATTTGAGCAGATCATCGACCGTCATCTGCTCCCCCGGCTCCAGATAGACCTGCGATCCGCCCATCGAAGCCGCCCGCTCGCTGACCGTAACGGTGTCACCGAGCGCGATCTGCCCGCAGTCGATCGCTTCCATGATGAGCAGCGTCGCCATGACCTTGGTTACGCTCGCGATCGGAAGTTCGTCGTTCTCGTGCGACGCGTAAAGTACCTTTCCCGTAGATGCTTCCATCAGCAGACAGCCCTTGCAGGCGATCCCCGCCGCGAACTCTGCCGCCGGGACGGCTTCTGCGTACCAAAACGACTCGGAAGCAAACGCAAACGGATACACGTCCGCGCTCTCGGTTGCCCCGACCTGCAGCACCAACAGCGGCAGAATCAGCAGCACGGAAAACCATTTTTTCATGAGTCAAAGCCCTTCCTTTTCTCCGTTTTTTCTCATTTCATCTTTATGACGGAAAAAAGGCGGATAGACCTGCAAATTTTTTTCAAAAAAACTATTTACGAACGGCAATTTTTGTGGTACAATAAAGCAAAGGAAAAGAATTCGGAAAGGAAGATCGTTATCATGGAAAATAATAAAAGACCGGAAACGATGGAACGGATCACAACCCCCGCACTCGCGGACGCGTTCATTTCGGAGCAGGTCGCCGCTCTGCAGAAACAGATCGGAAACGGAAAAGTGCTCCTCGCCCTCTCCGGCGGCGTCGATTCCTCCGTCGTGGCAGCGCTGCTGATCAAAGCCATCGGCAAACAACTCGTTTGCGTTCACGTTAATCACGGTTTGCTCCGCAAGGGCGAGCCCGAACAGGTCATCGAGGTGTTCCGCGGCCAGATGGACGCCAACCTCGTGTACGTTGACGCGACCGACCGTTTCCTCGATAAGCTCGCGGGCGTAAGCGATCCCGAGCAGAAGCGTAAGGTCATCGGCGCGGAATTCATCAACGTGTTCGCCGAGGAAGCCGGCAAGCTCGAAGGCATCAAATTCTTGGCGCAGGGTACCATTTATCCCGACATCATCGAAAGCGACGGTGTCAAAGCGCATCACAACGTCGGCGGTCTGCCCGAGGGCTTGCAGTTTGAGCTCGTCGAGCCGCTGAAATTCCTGTTCAAAGACGAAGTTCGTGTCGTCGGCAAAGCACTCGGTCTGCCCGATAACATGGTCTTCCGTCAGCCGTTCCCCGGCCCCGGTCTGGGCGTTCGCTGCACCGGCGCGATCACGCGCGACCGCCTCGAAGCCGTCCGTGAGTCCGACGCCATCCTGCGTGAAGAATTCGCAAAGGCGGGCTTGGAAGGCAAGGTCTGGCAGTACTTTACCGTCGTTCCGGACGTCCGTTCGACCGGCGTTAAAGAAGGCAAGAGAAGCTGGGAGTGGCCCGTCGTCATCCGCGCCGTGAATACCACCGACGCGATGTCCGCCACCGTCGAGAACGTCTCGTTCACGCTCATGAACCGGATCGTTGCCCGCATCCTCGCCGAAGTCAAAGGCGTCAACCGCGTCCTCTACGACTTCACTCCGAAACCCTGCGGAACCATCGA
>JAGHTH010000153.1 GCA_018065365.1 Candidatus Coliplasma caballi | reverse complement strand
GTTGAGCGCCGTTACGAAGTCTTCGAATTCCAGCAGACCGACCGCCGTTTTTCCGAGTTCGGAATGCAGCAGCAGAATGCCGAGCACCGCTTCTTCGTGCGGCGTTTCGGTCGCAAAACGCAGTTTGTCGCGGTTGACCGCGTTGCCGTAGCCCGCCGCGTTATCGAGCGCCGCTTTCTTCGCCTGCTTGCGCGCCGCGCTCTCCGCGATCCTGCGCTGCCGTTCCATTTCCTTTTTGAGCGAGTCTGCCGAAACGCCTAACTTTTCGGCGGCGCGGGAACAGCAGATGTCCCGTTCCATCGGGTTCGGAACGCCGGCGATGAACGCAGCCATTTCGTTGCTGCACCGGAGTTGTTCGTCCGGGTTTTTCAGGTTGTAGCGGGACAGGATCTCGCCGATGCGGTAGTCGATCTGCCCTTCGCTGCCGGTCAGTTTGGCGCGGAACGCTTCCGCACCGTGATTTTTGATGAATTCGTCGGGATCCTTGGAATCTCCCTCTCCCAAACTGATGACGCGGGTATCCACGCCGACCTGGTTCAGCAGTTCCATTCCTTTCATCGTCGCCTTGCGCCCGGCTTTATCAATATCGTACGCGAGGTACACGACTTTGGTAAACCGTGCGATCATCCGCGCGTGTTCGGAAGTGATCGCCGTGCCGAGCGTCGCGACCGCGTTCCCGAACCCCGCCTGGTGCATCGCGATGCAGTCCGGCGCGCCTTCGCAGAGGATCAGCCCCTCCGTCGCGTTGCTTTTGGCGAAATTCATCCCGAACAGCACCCGCCCTTTTTTGAACACGGGCGTGTCCGAGGTATTGACGTATTTGCGTTCGTCTTCCTCGTTGAGCCGTCTGCCCGAAAACGCCACGACTTCCCCGGTAATGTCAAAGATCGGGAACATCACGCGGTTGCGGAACAGATCGTACAGTTTTCCGTTCTTGCCGATAAAACCGAGAAACGCGGTCTTGATTTCGAGTTCGGTATAACCGAGTCCGGTCAGATGCGAAGCGAGCGCGTTCCAACTGTCCGGCGCGTAGCCGATGCCGAACCGCTTGATCGTCAGATCCGAGAATTTCCGCTTCCGCAGATATTCCAGCGCGTGTGCGCCCGCGGGAGAAAGAAGCTGCGAGCGGAAGAAACGCGCCGCGTCCTTGTTGACCGCGAGAAGCCGGTCTTTTTTGACGGCGGGCTTTTCCTCCCTGCCGCCGTACGCTTCCTCCTCGACCGGAACGCCCGCCATTTTTGCGAGCTGTTCCACGGCGTCGCGGTATTCCAACCCCTCCGCCTGCATTTCAAACGTGATGACGTCGCCGCCGGCACCGCAGCCGAAGCAATAGTAACTCTGCGTCGCGGGGAACACCGTAAAGGACGGCGTTTTCTCGCTGTGGAACGGGCAGCAGCCCACCAGATTGGAACCCGCACGGCGCAGAGGCACAAAACGGGATACCACGTCCGCGATATTATTCCGTTGTTTGATCTCCTCCAAAAACGTCTTCGTAAAAGCCATCCGTCAACGATTCCTTTCGGTTTGAAACTCCCGCCTCAAACGATTCCTCCGCGCGTCTTATTTGTAACTCCAGACTTTCGGAACGAACAGTTCCTCAAAACAGCCGATCGCAAACCGGTCGGTCATGCCGGCGATGTAGTCCGCGACGATCGTCGGGATCCCGTCTTCGTCGAGGTGCTTCCGATACTCCGCGGGAAGCTGATCGGGATGCTCGATAAAATGTCCGAACAAAAACTCGATCATCCGGTGGACTTTTTCTTCCTCGCCCTTTGCCTGCGGCGAAGAATACACCCGCTCGAACATGAAATCCCGCAGTTCGTCCATTGCCTTGCCGTAGGGCTCCAGCATTCCGATGCCGTTCTCCGTCCCGTTGTTGATCACGGCGCTTACCAGCGAAGAAATGCGCTTGCTGTGGGTATCGCCCAGCACGTCGCTGATCTCGGTCGGGATGTCCCCGTTCTCGAGAATGCCGGCGCGGCGGGCGTCGTCGATGTCGTGATTGATGTAAGCGATGCGGTCCGCGATCTTGAGCAACCGCCCTTCCTGCGTAACCGATTTGAGATCTCCGGAATGACACAGGATCGCGTCGCGCACTTCATAAGTCAAGTTGAGTCCTTCGCCGTTGTATTCCAGCTTGTCCACCACGCGAATGCTTTGCTCGTTATGGCGGAAACCGCCCGTGCAGATCTCGTTCAGCGCACGCTCCCCGGAATGTCCGAACGGCGTGTGTCCGAGGTCGTGTCCGAGAGAAGCCGCTTCGACCAGGTCCTCGTTGAGCCGCAGCGCTCTCGCCATGGTGCGAGCGATCTGCGTAACCTCCAGCGTGTGCGTCAGACGGGTGCGGTAATGGTCGCCCTCGGGCGCCAGAAACACCTGCATCTTGTGCATCAGACGGCGGAAACTCTTGCAATGAATGATCCGGTCGCGGTCGCGCTGAAACTCCGTGCGGATCGGATCGTCCGTTACGGGACGCTCGCGCCCGGCGGTGTTTTTGGTAAAAAACGCCTGCGGGCAAAGGAACGCTTCCTCACGTTCCAGCAGGATCTCTTTCATCCGTCGCCCTCCTTTTTTCAAAAAACGCAAAGCCGTTTCTTTGCTTTGTTTCATCGGATACGTGAAATATATACGCCCCGTTTCCCCGAAAACACTCTTTTTTTGCAAAACTTTTTGTAATTTTTCGCTTTTTCTTTTCTCTTACGGAAAAATTACCGCGGAAAACTGCCGAAAGAAACGTTTTTCTTCGATTTATATATTGCGTTTCCCGAAAATATGTGCTATAATAAAGTATTAAAGTAGGGAGGGCTCGGAATGTTCGGATATATCCGCCCCGTGCGCGCGGAGCTTCTGGTCAAGGAAGCGGAATTCTACGACGCGGTTTACTGCGGACTCTGCCGCTATTCCGGCAAAACGATCTCCCGCTTTTCCCGTCTGTTACTCAATTACGATTTTACCGCGCTGGCGCTGCTGCGGATCTCTTTAGGCGGCGAAACGCCGACGGTCAGACCGATGCGCTGCCCGTACGGATTGCGCAAAAAGTCCGCCGTAATCTGCGACGAAGCGTACGGTTACGTCTGCGCCGCGTTCGGACTGTTCGCCTACTACAAATGGAAAGACGACCTGCACGACGAGCCGGCGGGGATCTCCCGCTTCGGCAAACGGCTGCTCACTCCCCTGTTCGTCCGTCTGCGGAAAAAGGCGCTGCGGCTCGGGATCGACGAAACGCTCGTAACGGCTCCGCTCGACCGCTTGCGCACGCTCGAGGAAGCACACTGCGCTTCGCCCGACGAAGCGGCGGACACGTTCGGAACGCTGATGAAAGGCGTGGCGGCGTACGGGCTTTCCGGCGACCGCAAAGCCATCGCGGAACAGTGCGGCTACCACATCGGGCGGTTTGTCTATCTGATCGACGCTTACGACGATCTGCGAAGCGATGAGAAGACCGGGAACTACAACCCGTTTTTAGCACGGTACGGCAGCGCGGAGGAAGCGCTTGCCCATGAGGACGATATCACGCAGACACTCGAAGACAGTATGCGGGTGTTCTCGCGTTCTTACGTTCTGGCGTGTCCCGCCGTCCCGACGGGCATCGACCGCATTCTGCTCAATATCAGCGACCTCGGCGGGAAAGACGCAATCCGCCGTGTCGGAACGAATCACGCGTCTTCATCCCGCAGGGAGAAAGGAAACCCGCAAAATGTCTGATCCGTACAAAGTTCTCGGAGTGTCCCCGACCGCAACGGACGAGGAGATCAAAAAAGCGTATCACGCGCTGATCAAGCAATACCACCCCGACAACTATACCGACAACCCGCTCGCGCATCTTGCGACGGAAAAAACCAAAGAGATCACCGAAGCGTACAACGAGATCCGTCAGATGCGTTCCTCGGGTTCCTCCTATTCGGCAGGTTCTTCCGGAAATTCGGGCAGTTACGGCAATTCTTCCGGCTCCTACACCTCGTCGTCTTCTTCCAATCCGGAGTACGCCCGTATCCGCGGTCTGATCAACGCGGGGCGCACGGCCGAAGCGGAAACATTATTGAATCGGATCGCCGTCGGAGAACGAACGGCGGATTGGCACTTCTTACGCGGCGCGATCCTGTACCGCAACGGCTGGCTGCAGGATGCCCGCACCGAGATCGGTATCGCGTGCGAGATGGATCCGTACAACACGGAATACCGTTCTTTCCAGCAGCGGATGAACAGCGGCGCGGCACAGAGCCCCTACGCTTCGCGTTCCATGGGCGGCGAAAACTGCGACGTCTGCGACCTCTGCTCCACCATGATGTGTTTGAACTGCCTGTGCAACGGCTTCAGGTGCTGACCAATGAGAAAAAACAAAAGTAACAACGTTGCGCTCGCCGGAATTTTGTCGGCGCTGATCGTGGTCATGCTCTTGCTCGGAAACCTTTTGCAGCTGCTCGATCTGTCCATGGCGGCACTCGGCGGGCTGGTCATTCTGATCGCTTTGATCGAAATGAAACCGAAATGGGCGCTCGGCGTGTACGCGGTTTCCGCGATTCTGGCGCTGCTGATCTCTCCGCAGACCGCTTCCGTCGTGTTCGCGGGGTTTGTCGGTTATTACCCCGTCGCGAAACTGCGGCTCGACAAAATCAAACCGCGGCCGGTCTCGCTTCTGATCAAGCTCGTCTGGTTCAACCTGTTCCTGCTGTTCGCTTGGTTAGTGATCGAACGGCTGCTCGGACTCGACGAAATAACCGGCATCAGCAAATGGGTGTTCATCCCGATCTGCAACTTCTCGTTCTTACTGTACGATCTGCTGCTTGAGAAGTTCGCGATCCTTTACGTAATCAAGATCCGCCCGAAACTTCCGTTCGGAAAGAAATAGGGGTTTTACAAAGCACATTGTTCCGCAAACAGAAAGGAATGGTCATAAAAATATGGTCAAAAGCATGACGGGATACGGCAGATGCCGCGAGGTCGTGAACGGAAAAGACATCCAGGTGGAAGTCAAGTCCGTCAACAGCCGCTACATTGACGCAAACATCAAAACCGGCCGCCTGTACGGTGCGCTGGAAGAAAAACTCAAATCGCTCGCTTCCGAATACATTTCGAGAGGCAAGATCGACATCTATCTGACGATCGAGAACATCGACGGCGACAAGATCGACCTTTCGGTCAACAAGGAATACCTTGACAGCTACGTTGCGCTGCTCCGCAAGATCAAAGACGACTATCAGCTCGGCGGCGACGTAACGGTGCAGACCGTCGCGAACAAGCCCGAAGTGTTCAACGTCGTCAAGCCCGACGAGGATATGGAAGCGGTCTGGAAGGACGTGGAACTCGTCGCGCGTAAGGCGTTCGACATCTTCCTTTCCATGCGAAAAGTCGAGGGGCAGAAGATGAAAGAAGACTGCCTCGGACATCTGCAAACGCTGGAAACCATCCGTGCGGAGCTGGTTGCGAAAGCGCCCTCCGTCGTCGCGGAAGCCAATGAAAAGATGAAAGCGCGTATCCGGGAGATCCTCGGAGCCGTTCCGATGGACGAAACGCGTCTGCTGACCGAATGCGCGGTCTATGCCGACAAAGCGGACATCAGCGAGGAACTTGCCCGTCTGGACAGCCATTGCAAGCAGTTCCGTTCCATGATGGAAGAAGACGTCCCGGTCGGCAGAAAACTCGATTTTCTGGTGCAGGAGATCAACCGCGAGTGCAACACGATCGGCTCGAAATCCGCGGACACGAATTTTGCCAAACTGGTCATCGAAGCCAAAAGCACCGTCGAGAAGATCCGCGAGCAGATCCAGAACATCGAATAAAAAGATTCGGGCAACCGTCCGAAGCGTGAAAGAGAGAATGCTTTTATGAATATGATCGATCTGGGCGGCGGCAATTTCATCAACGCGGACCGTGTGGTCGCCGTCGTCAGCCCCGATTCCCTTCCCGTGCGGCGTCTGGTGCAGGACGCGAAAAACGCCGGACGCGTCATCGACGTTTCGGGCAGCCGCAAAACGCGCTCCGTTCTCATTACGGACAGCGAGCACGTGATCTGCTGCGCCGAAGAAACCGATTCCCTGAAAGAACGGCTGAAATAAGCCGCCGTATAAAATCAAAACCGTTATTTACCATTTGAAAGGCAGGTTTATCCCCTATGTTGTATCCCTCTATCCAGCAGCTTACCAAAGACGAAGTCAACCGTTACCGTCTGGTCATCGCGACCGCGAAATGCGCGCGCCACGTCAATTCCAAAATGATGGAAGAACGCGAACTCGCAGAGAAGAATAAAGACTCCGATCGCGTCGTCAAGGAATCTTTTGCGGAATACGAAGTCCGCAAGCCCGTTTCGATCGCGGTGCAGAAACTCGCGTCGGGCGATTATTCCATCGTCGAAAAAGATCTTTGAGTTTTCACGGCATGGAAAAAGCGTACGTATCGGTACACATCCTGGACGTTCTCTATAAGATCGACCGGGAATACAGTTATTTTCTTCCGCCCGAATTGCGCGACGGAACGCACAAAGGGACTTTGCTGGTGGTGCCGTTCGGCCCGTCCAACAAACACGTGAGTGCGGTCGCGGTCGGGTTTTCCGATGAATGCGCGTTTCCGAAAACCAAGTCGGTATTGCAGCGGTTGGACTATCCGTTCGATATTCCCGAGGAATTCACCGACTTGTGCCGTTTTATGAAAGAACGCTTTTTCTGCACGTTCGGGCAGGCGTTCCGCACCGTGCTTCCTCCCGGGATCAATCTCCATTCGGAAGTGTTTTACGTTCCGACCGGAAAGGAACTCCCCGAGGATCTCAACGCGCCGGCATACGCCTTGATGCGCGCCGTGCAGGCCGCCGGAGAATTCACGCAGCGCGAATTGCAAAGTGAGTTCGGAGAGCAGGCGGAAAAGACGCTTGCGTCCTTGCTTGCCGCCGGACTGTTGGAAAAGCGCTCCCGTGTTCCCAAAAAAGTCAACGAAAAAAGCGTTACGACCTTACATCTGACCGGAACTCCCGAGGAGATCTCGGCGCTGTTGGAAGACGACGGCGGGCTGACCGAAAAGCAGAAAGTTCTGGTCGAACTGCTGACGCACTACCCCTGCGCCACCATGCGCGAGGTCGCCGAGATCGGCGGCATCTCTCCGGCGATCGTTTCGGCGCTCGTCCGGAAAGGCGTGGTCGAAAAGCGGGAGGAACGCGTTCGCAGAGAAGTCCCGGAAAAAGACGTTCCGTTCTCCCCCTCCGAGCCGACACTGTCCGAGGAACAAGCCGCGGCGGTCAAAACGCTGCGGGCGCTTTCCGACGAAGACGCGCCCAGAGCGGCACTGCTCTACGGCGTTACGGGGAGCGGAAAGACCAAAGTCATCATTGAAATGATCCGGCACGCCCTCTCGAAAGGGCAGACCGCGATCGTTCTGCTGCCGGAGATCGGTCTGACCGCTCAGGCAACGAACGTCTATCGCAAAGAGTTCGGCAGAGAACTTTCCGTCGTGCATTCCATGCTCTCGGTCGGAGAGCGGTTGGACGCGTTCCGCGCCATGCGTGAGGGAACGGTCAAGGTGGTGCTGGGGACGCGCAGCGCGGTGTTCTCCCCGCTCGACAACCTCGGGCTGATCGTGATCGACGAGGAGCAGGAAGCCACCTACAAGAGCGAACTTTCCCCGAAATACCACGCGCGCGACATCGCACGCTTCCGCATCGCAAAAACCGGCGGACTGCTGCTGCTCTCCTCCGCGACGCCGTCGGTGGAAAGTTTCTACAAAGCGTCCACGGACGTTTATACGCTGGTCAAACTGACCAAACGCTACGGCGACACGGCGCTGCCCGCGGTACAGATCGAAGACCTGCGCGGCGACGGAAACGTGTTCCCCGACAAGTTGATCGGCACGAAGCTGGAGGAAGCCCTCCGGCAGACGCTTCAAAACAGAAAGCAATCGATCCTGTTCGTCAATCGACGCGGGTATCATTCCCATATTTCCTGCCGCACCTGCGGAACGGTCATGACCTGTCCGAACTGCTCGGTGTCGCTGACCTACCACGCCTACGAGGGCGGTAAAAAGACCGACGGGCGTCTGTCCTGCCACTATTGCGGCTACACCGCGAAACTTCCGAAGAAATGCCCCTCCTGCGACAGCGAGCATATCGGTTATTTCGGATTCGGCACGCAGAAATTGCAGGATGAATTGGAAGAACGCCTGCCCGGGTTCGTCGGCATCCGCATGGACGCAGACACCACGACCGAAAAAAGTTCGCACGACCGCATTCTCGATACGTTCGCAAACGGAGAGGCGGATATTCTGTACGGCACGCAAATGGTGTCGAAAGGGCTGGATTTTCCGAACGTCGATCTCGTCGGCGTCATTTCGGTGGACTCCTCCCTCTACCAGAACGACTTTCGCGCCGGAGAGCGCACCTTCTCGCTGATCACGCAGTTGGTCGGCAGAGCGGGCAGAAGCGGAAAACAGGGCAAGGCGATCTTACAGACCTACAACCCCGACAACGAGATCCTGCGTCTTGCCGCGAAGCAGGACTACGAAGCGTTTTACGAGTCCGAGATCACATTGCGGCGCGCGGTCATGTTTCCTCCGTTCTGTTCGGTGGCGACGTTCGGCGTTTCGGCGCCCGACGAGCGCGACTGTACCGTGTTCGCCAAAGGGTTTGAGGCGCTGTTGGTGCAGACGCATACCGAAAAATACCAAGACGTCGCGCTGCAGGCGTTCGGCCCGTACCCCGGCGGGATCTACAAAGTCGGCGGGCGGTTCCGGCAAAAAATCATTCTCAAATATTCCGACTCCGCGAGAGCGAGAGCGTTCCTTGCGGACGTTTACGAACAGGGCATCGCGAAATGTCCCAAACAGGTGCGTCTGGAAATTGACGCAAATCCATCCGTTATTTAGAAAGGAAGATTCCTTATGGCACTTCTCAACATTCTGACCGAGGGCGAAGAGACCCTCCGCAAGACCTGTCGCCCCGTCGAAAAGGTTACGGAGCGCATCCGCACCCTGCTTGACGATATGTACGAAACGATGCTTCACGCCGAGGGTGTCGGGCTCGCGGGCCCGCAGGTCGGCGTTCTGCGCCGCGTCGTCGTGATCGAATGCCCGGGCTCCGGGCGGATCGACCTCGTGGATCCCGTCATCATCAGAACAGAGGGCTCGCAGGTCGGCAGAGAGGGCTGCCTTTCCATTCCGGAAAAATGCGGGATCGTGGAACGCCCGATGAAAGTTACCGTACAGGCGCTCGACCGCAACGGCAAGCCGTTTGAACTCACGGGCGAGGAACTGCTCGCGCGGGCGCTGTGCCACGAGATCGACCATCTCGACGGCATTCTGTATCCCGACAAGGCACAGCGGATGCTGACCGAGGAAGAATTAGAGGAACTTGAATGAAGATCGTTTTTATGGGAACGCCCGAATTCGCGGTGTACGCGCTGCGCGCGCTGCTGGATGCCGGGCAGGACGTGGTCTGCGTGCTGACGCAGCCCGATAAACCCAAAGGGCGCGGCTACGTGATGACACCTTCCGACGTCAAGGCGTTCGCACTCGAAAAAGGATTGCGCGTCGAAACGCCCGCCACCCTCCGTACCGAAGAAGCCAAAGCGTTTCTGAAATCGTTCGACGCCGATCTGTTCGTCGTCGCGGCATACGGAAAAATTCTGCCGAAAGCCATTCTCGACATTCCGCCGATGGGATGCGTCAACGTACACGCTTCCCTGCTCCCCGCGTGGCGCGGGGCGGCGCCGATCCAGCGCGCGCTGATGAACGGCGATCGCGTCGGCGGCGTTACGATGATGTATATGGACGAGGGCATGGACACCGGCGACATCATTCTGCAAAAGCAAACGGACATTCCGGAAACCATGAACGCGGGCGAGTTTCACGACGCGCTGGCGGAATTGGGCGCCGAGGCGCTTCGGGAATTCCTGCGGCTTGCCGAAACGGGCGAGATCCCGCGCAAAAAGCAGGGCGATACGTTTACACTCGCCGCCAAAATCACGGCGGAAGACCAGTTCGTTTCGTTTGCGGAAACTGCGGAGCAAACCCATAACCGCATTCGCGGACTTTCCCCCGCTCCGTCCGCTTACGCGATGCTGAACGGCAAGCGCGTCAAACTGTACGCGTCTTTGATCGGAAAAGGCAATGGCGAGCCCGGAACGGTGCTTTCCATGGGCAAAAACGGCATCGAAGTCGCCTGCGCGCAGGGCAGCGTGTTCCTTACCTCCCTTCAACCCGAAGGAAAGGGCAGAATGGACGGCGCGAGCTTTGCCAACGGTCTGCGCGGCAGGGACGGGTTGAAATTCAATGGCTGACGCGGCAAGAAACGCTGCGTTTTGCAGTCTGCTGCGGATCGAAAAGGACGGCGCGTTCTCCAACCTCGTAACGAACGGGTTTGCTTCCCTGTCCGAGTTGGATCGCGCGTTCGCGACGGCGCTCTTTCTGGGCGTGATCGAACGGACGCGGGCGCTGGACCTGCTGATCGACCGCTATACCGAACGGCCGCCCGAAGCGGAACTGCGCGTTCTGCTGCGGTGCGGAGTTTACCAACTGTTTTATATGGACAAAGTGCCGCCGAGCGCGGCGTGCAACGAAACCGTCAAGCTCGCGAGAGAACGTTTCGGCGAGAAAAAAGCGGGCTTCGTCAACGCCGTTCTGCGTGCGCTGTGTCGAAATAAGGAGGAAGCGCGGGCATTGACGGATTCCGCGCCGATCGAGGTACGCTGTTCCTTTGCGCCCCCGCTCGCCGCGCTGCTGCGAGCGCAGTACCCCGACAGAGCCGACGCGATCATGGAGGCGTTCTGCGGAAGCAACCCGCTCCGCCTGCGCGTCAATCCGCTGAAAACGACCGCGGAGGAATTGCGCTCCCGATTCGGCGGGACCGCCGACGGAACGATGCTCGTCGCGGAAGAAAATCAGCCGGCAATCTTGCGCCACGCGGACGAGGGATTCTTCTTCGTGCAGGGCTACGGCTCACAGAAAGCGGTCGAAATGCTGGACGCAAAGCCCGGCATGACGGTCATCGACGTCTGTGCCTGCCCCGGCGGGAAATCGTTCGGTGCAGCGCTCGATATGCAAAACGAGGGCGTTATTTACAGCGCGGACATTCACGAAAACAAGCTTCCTTTGATTGAAAAAGGCGCCCGTCGGCTCGGCATTTCGATCATCCGTACCAGAAAACAGGACGGCAGAACGCCCGTTCCCGAATGGATCGGTACAGCGGACCGCGTGATCTGCGACGTTCCCTGCTCGGGACTCGGCGTGATCGGCTCGAAGCCGGAGGTGCGCTACAAGGATCCCGCGGAGTTTTCCGGGCTCTACCCGACGCAAAGAAAGATCCTTGAAACCGCCGCTTCCTATCTGAAGCGCGGCGGCGTGCTGGTCTATTCGACTTGCACCTGGAACAAAGAAGAAAACGAGGCCGTGATCGACGCATTCATGGAAACGCACGGCAAGGAATACACTTTAGCGGAAGAACGTACCTTCCTGCCCGACGAGATCGCGGGCGAGGGCTTTTTCGCGGCGAGGTTGGAAAGAAAGTAATGGAAAAAGCAGACGTTCTGTCGATGTTCCCCGAAGAATTGGAACAACTCGCGCTCGATCTGGGCGAGAAGAAGTTCCGCGGGAAGCAAATTTTCGACGGATTGTATCACGGCGCCGAACATTTTTCCGAAATCAAAGGGTTGCCCGCCGTTTTCGCGGCAAAACTTGAGGAGTACGCGGAGATCCGTTCCGCCGTAACCGAGCGAAAACTCGTTTCGCAGATCGACGGCACCGTCAAATTTCTGTTCTGCCTGCAGGACGGAGAGGCGGTCCAGAGCGTGTTCATGCGCTACAAGCACGGGAACACCGTCTGCATTTCCACCCAGGTCGGCTGCCGCATGGGCTGTTCGTTCTGCGCTTCGACCAAGGCGGGACTCCGGCGCTCGCTGCTTCCCTCCGAAATGCTGCTGCAAGTCATGAAAGCAGAGAAAGAAACGGGCGAAAAGGTTTCCAATATCGTGCTGATGGGCATGGGCGAGCCGCTTGACAATTACGACAACGTCATGAAATTCCTGCGCCTCGTCAATCTGGAAAAAGGCATGAACATCGGAATGCGGCACATTTCTCTTTCTACCTGCGGGCTGGTCGAAAAGATGGATCGGCTGGCGGAAGAAAATCTGCAGATCACGCTTTCGGTGTCCCTGCACGCGCCGAATACCGAGAAAAGAAAAGCGATCATGCCGATCGCCAACAAATATTCGGTCGAGGAACTGATGGCTGCCTGCGACCGCTACACCGCAAAAACGGGCAGGCGGATCTCCTATGAATACGCGCTGATCGCCGGCGTCAACGATACCGTCGCGGACGCGCACGAGGTCGGAAGACTGCTCGCCGGGCGTCTGGCGCACCTCAACCTGATCCCCGTCAACCCGATCAAAGAACGCGATTTCAAAAAGAGCGGGCAAGACGCGATCAAAAAGTTCGTCGAAACGGTCGAAAACAACTACCACATCAGCGCGACGGTACGCCGCAAGCTCGGGAGCGACATCGACGCTTCCTGCGGACAGCTGCGCGCAAGACGGGAAGAAGAAAAGCAGTAATCCGTCCCGAAAGGACGTTCAAACCAACGGAAAGGAGAGCGAAACGCATGAAGGTACTCGGAAAAACCGACGTCGGATCCAAGCGGAAGAACAACCAGGACGCGTACGAAGTGGTTTCCAAACCGGATTACACCCTTGCGGTCGTCTGCGACGGCATGGGCGGCGCCAGCGGCGGCAAACTTGCCAGCAGCACGGCGGTGCGTTCGTTCTGCTCGACGATCCGTACCGCGCTGGCGGACAACCCCTCCCTTCTGGATTCTCCGCAGGAGATCGAAGACCTGCTGCGACAGGCGGTTGAGGACGCCAACACCGACGTTTACCGGAAAGCCGCCGAAGACAGCGATCTGGACGGAATGGGGACCACGCTCGTGGCGGTCCTGCTCTGCGATGTCGGCGATTTCGCCGTCAACGTCGGGGACAGCCGTCTGTATCGCAAACAGGGCGGCGAACTGATCCAGGTAACCAAGGACAACTCCTTTATTCAGTACCTGCTGGACAAAGGGCTGGTTACCCCCGAAGAAGCAAAAACGCACCCCAACCGGAACATCATCCTGCGGGCGCTCGGTGTCAACGAGGAAGTGGAGATTGATCTCTACCGCATCGACGGCTACGAGCAGCTTCTGCTCTGTTCCGACGGGCTGTATAATATGGTACCGAAAGAGGAGATGCTCTCCGTGCTGGACGGTACCTATACCAACAAGAAACACACCCCAAGTATGCGTGTCCGTGTCAATGAACTGATCCGGCGTGCCAACAAAAACGGCGGGCAGGACAACATTACCGCCATCGTGATCGGCGAAAACGATTGACGGTCGGAAAGAAAGGGTAGGATATGAACGATTATTCGAATTTCATCGGAAAGGTGCTTGACAAGCGGTACAAGGTGCTGGAGGTCGTAGGCGTCGGCGGTATGGCGACGGTCTTGCGCGCGCAGGACCTTGTGATGAACCGCATCGTCGCGATCAAGATCCTCAATGACGAATTCTACGGCAACGAGCAGGCGGAAAGCCGCTTCATTGACGAGTCCAAAGCCGTCGCTATGCTCTCCCACAAGAACATCGTCAGCATCTACGACGTGGCGATCTATCCCGACATCAAGTATATCGTCATGGAGTATATCGACGGAATCACGCTCCGCGAATACCTTGACAACAAGGGCGCGCTTCCATGGAACGAGGCCTGCATCTATATCCTGCAGGTGCTTCGCGCGTTGGAACACGCGCACAGCAAAGGCGTGATCCACCGCGACATCAAGCCGCAGAACATCATTCTGCAAAAAAACGGCGAGATCAAGGTCATGGACTTCGGCATCGCCAAGATCCCGACCTCCGCCGCGATGGCAAACGACAAAGCGGTCGGCACCGTCTATTATATCTCGCCCGAACAGGCGAGCGGCAAAGAAACCGGCGCCTATTCCGACCTGTATTCCGTCGGCATCATGCTGTACGAAGCCGTTACGGGAACGCTGCCGTTCAGAGCGGACAGCCCGATGGCAGTCGCCGCGATGCAGGTCAACGACGAGCCGCAGAACCCGCGTGATCTGGTGCTTTCGATCCCCGTCGGCGTATCGCAGATCATCCTCAAGGCGATGATGAAAAACCCCGCAGACCGTTTCAAATCGGCACATTCGATGACGAAAGCGCTGGAATGGGTGTTAAGAAACCCCGACGTGATCTTCTCGCTGTCCGAAGAAGGCAACTCCACGATCGGCGATACCAGCGTCGTGTCCATTTACATGATCGACACCGCCGAGAAAAAACCCTACGGCGAAGACGAGATCGCGCAGTCGCTCGGTATGAAAGCGCCGTCCGACAAAGAGAAAGAGCAAAAGCGCAAGGAACAGAAAGAGCAAAAGGCGTCCGAACGTTCCAAAGCGAAAAAGCGCAAATCCGGCGGAAAATCCGGCAAGCGCAGTACCACGATGTTCCCGATCATCACGGGCATCTTCTTCCCGTTCATTTTCGTCGCGCTCGCGCTGGCGCTGATGCTGGGCGTTACGTTCGTCAAAGACCTGTTCTTCAAAGAGGACACGGCGGTCAAGGCGGTGTTCCCCGACATTACGCACAAAACGTACGACAGCGTGCTGATCTCCCAGTTGGAAAACCGGGTGTACGGCGCGAAATTCACGATCGACGAAAACGGCGTAACCTACACCAACAACCCCGATTACAGCGACGGCGAGATCATCGC
>JAGHTH010000069.1 GCA_018065365.1 Candidatus Coliplasma caballi | reverse complement strand
GTCGTCGTCCGCGTCGATCCCACGACCGGCAACGCGACTTTGGAGATCGGCAAGAACGAAATGGTACTGCACCGCAGAGAGCAGCTCCCCACGGAGTCTTTGCAGCCCGGCGACCGCATCAAAGTGTTCGTAACCGAGATCAAAAAAGAGACGAGAGGCCCGTCGGTCGTTCTCTCCCGCGTGCATCCCGGTCTGGTGCGCCGTCTGTTTGAATTGGAAGTTCCCGAACTCAAGGACGGCACGATCGAGATCGTTTCGATCGCGCGTGAAGCGGGAAGCAGAACCAAGATCGCCGTTCGTTCCAACGACGAAAAGGTCGATCCGATCGGTTCCTGCATCGGCCCGAAAGGCGCCCGTAAGAACAACGTAACCGCGGAACTCTGCGGCGAAAAGATCGACATTATCCCGTACAGCGAGGACACCCAACAGTTCATCAGCGCCGCACTCGCGCCCGCGACCGTTGAGGAAGTGATCTCCCTGCCCGAATCCGACCGTTCGTTCCGCGCGATCGTGGCAGACGATCAGCTTTCGCTCGCGATCGGCAAAGAGGGCCAGAACGCCCGTCTTGCCGCGCGTCTGACGAACTGCAAGATCGACATCAAGAGCCGCAAGACTCTGCAGGAGCAGGAAGGTTAACGCCGTATGGCGACGAATCGTACCCCTGCCCGCAAATGCGTCGGCTGCGGCGAAATGAAAGACCGCACTTTGCTCATCCGCGTAACGAAAAACGCTCTCGGCGAGATCCGCGCGGACTTTTCGGGCAAAGCCGACGGACGCGGCGCATATATTTGTAAAAACCCCGCCTGTCTGCAGACGGCGCGCAAGCGGAAAGGATTCGAGCGCGCTTTTTCCGGGAAGATCCCGGAGGAAGTGTTCCTTGCCCTGGAAGCAGCGTGTGCCGGCGAAACGGCAGGGAAACCGGAAAAGGAATGAGACGGATGACAAAAGCAGAAGGCGTGATCGGTCTGGCACGCAGAGCCGGGCAGATCGCCGTCGGGACCAACGGAACGCTGGACGCGATCCGGAGCGGCAAAGCAAAGCTCGTTCTGATCGCTTCCGACGTATCGGAAAATACCAGAAAACTTCTCACGGACAAAGCGTTATTTCGGAACGTACCGACGGAATTCCCGCCTCTGAACACGGAAGCGCTCGGAAAATGCGTCGGGAAGTTCAACACCGCTGCCGTCGCGTTCCTGCAAGACGGTTTTGTCATCGCCTATCACGGAGCATTATCCGTTAACCAAGAAGGAGAATTGTAATATGGCAGAAACAACGAAAAAAGAGACCTCGGTCGAGATCGATCGGAAGATCAACAATCTTTCCAAAGATTTCGGCCTGAAAAACAAAGACGTGATCGATCTGCTTACAAAATACGGGTTCGAAGGAAGAACGCATACCGCCACGCTGGACGCCAATGAATTCAGCATTTTCTTCGAAGCGCTGACACAGCAGAACCAGATCGATATCACGGCATATTTCAAAACGTTCGACGACGCCAAGAAAGCCAAAAAGGAAGAAGCACGCAAGAAAGAGGAAGAAGCGCGCAAGGCAGCCGAGGAAGAACGCCGCAAGCAGAAAGAACTGATGGCGGCGCAGAAGAAAAAAGCCAACCCCAACCAGCCGCAGCAGCCGCAGAAGCAGCGTTCCAAGACCGAAGTGCGCGTCGTTGATACCCGCGGGACTTCCAACGTCGATCTGGACAAATACGACGAGAAACTGCTCAAATACGACGCGGGCGTTCCCGATACCGCGCAGACCGGCAAGCAGAAAATCAAAAAGAAGAACAAGTTCCAGCCCGGCGAGCAAAAAGGGAACATGAAGAACGGCAAACAGCAGCCGCAGCAGAAGCCGCAGAACAAGCCGAAGCCCGTTCAGCTTGTGATCTCCGTTCCGGACGAGATCACGGTTTCCGAACTTGCGTCCCGCATGAAGAAAACGGCAGCGGACGTGATCAAGAAGCTGATGGGCATGGGAATGATGGTCGGCATCAACGACACGGTCGATTTCGACACCGCGTATCTCGTTGCGGACGAATTCAAGATCGTCGTCAACAAAGAAGTCGTGGTTTCCCTGGAAGATCAGCTGATCGACAGTTCCGAGGACGCGCCCGAAACGCTCAAGCACCGCGCGCCCGTCGTAGTCGTTATGGGCCACGTTGACCACGGTAAAACTTCCCTGCTGGACGCGATCCGAAACGCGCACGTTACCGCGGGCGAAGCGGGCGGCATTACGCAGCACATCGGCGCGTACAGTGTTCACGTTCACGATCAGGACATCACGTTCTTAGATACCCCCGGCCACGAAGCGTTCACGGCAATGCGTGCGCGCGGCGCAAACATGACCGATATCGCCATTCTGGTGGTCGCGGCGGACGACGGCATCATGCCGCAGACGGTCGAGGCGATCAACCACGCGAAAGCGGCAAACATTCCGATCATCGTTGCGATCAACAAAATGGACCGTCCCGGCGCAAACCCCGACAAAGTCATGACCGAACTGACGAATTACGAGTTGGTTCCGGAAGCGTGGGGCGGCGACGTCATCTGCGTTCCGATCTCCGCGCTCAAGCGCGAAGGCATCGACGAACTGCTTGACATGGTGCTTCTGACCGCCGAAATGCAGGATCTCAAAGCCAACCCCGACCGCAAGGCGCAGGGTGTGGTCGTCGAGGCGCGTCTGGACAAAGGAAAGGGTACCGTTGCGACGTTCCTCGTGCAGAAAGGTACGCTGCACACCGGCGACGTGATCATTGCCGGCAGCGCGGTCGGACGTGTCCGCGTGATGACCAACGACAAGGGCAGAACGGTCAAAGAGGCAGGACCTTCCGTTCCGGTAGAGATTACCGGTTTGGCGGAAGTTCCGGAAGCAGGCGATCTGTTCTATGCCGTCAAAGATGAAAAAATGGCGCGTGATCTTGCCGAACAGCGCAAAGCAGAGGCAAAAGAAGCGCAGCAGAACAGCACCAAAGTCAATCTGGACGACCTGTTCGATCAGATCGGCAACGGTGTCAAAGACCTCAATATCATCGTCAAAGCCGACGTGCAGGGCTCCGCGGAAGCAGTCCGTCAGAGCTTGGAGAAACTTTCCAACGAGGAAGTCAAGGTCAAGGTCATTCACGCCGCGGTCGGCGGAATTACCGAGAGCGACGTTATGCTCGCCGCGGCTTCCAACGCGATCATCATCGGCTTCAACATTCGTCCTGACCGTACGGCGACCGACGCCGCTTCCCGCGACAAAGTCGAGATCCGTACCTACCGCGTGATCTACGAGTGCATCGAGGAAATCGAAGCCGCAATGAAAGGCATGCTGGCTCCCGAATTCAAGGAAGTCGTGCTCGGACACGCCGAAGTGCGTCAGACCATTCACGTTCCGAACGTCGGCACCATCGCGGGTTCCTACGTCACGGACGGCAAGGTGGCGCGCAACGCGCTCATCCGTGTCGTGCGCGACAGCGTCGTGATCTTCGAAGACAAGATCGCCTCTCTCAAACGTTTCAAAGACGACGCGAAAGAGGTTGCCGAAGGGTATGAATGCGGTGTCGGGCTTGAAAAGTTCAACGACATCAAGGTCGGCGACGTTCTCGAAGCGTATAACATGGAAGAAGTGGCACGCTGATGGGAGCATACAGACAGGACCGTGTCAACGAAGCGGTCGCAGGAGAACTGACCGAGATCTTACGGCAGGTCAAAGACCCGCGCGTCAGCCGCGCCTTCATCAGCATTTCGGGCGCCGAAGTTACGAAAGACCTTTCGGGCGCCAAGATCTATTACAGCGTATTGGGGCCCGATAAAGACGTAGAGGCGGGCATCGCCTCTGCGTCCGGGTTCATTCGCGGCGAGCTTGCGCACCGTTTGAATCTGCGGATCACGCCGAAACTGACGTTCATCCGTGAGCACGGTGCCGAGCGCGCCATGGACATCGCAAAAATACTGAAGGAAAGTTTACACAATGAGCAATCGGATCAATGAGTCGGAAGCGATCGCGTTCTTAGAAGGACATGATAACTTTCTGATCTTTACACACAATTCGCCCGACGCGGACACGATCGGAAGCGCCATCGCGCTGGTCGCATCGCTCCGCGCGCTTGGAAAAACGGCGGTCGCGTTCAACCGTGAGGGCGTTCCGGAACGCCTGGCGTTTTTGGAAGCAAAGGAATATTTCCGTGCGGAACTTCCGTGCGATCTCTCCCCTTTTACGCTCGTCAGCGTTGACGTGGCTTCTCCGAAAATGCTCTCCGGCGGCGACGAAACGCTGACCTTTGCGCTTTCGATCGACCACCACGAAATCAACAGCATTTCGTGCGACAACCTGTATCTGCACGCGGATTATCCTGCCGCGGGCGAGATCGTTTACGAGCTGATCAAAGGGTTGGGCGTCGGGATCGACCAAACGGTCGCGGGCGCGCTGTACGCGGCGATCAGTTCGGACAGCGGCGGTTTCCGCTACGATTCGACGCGTCCCGAAACGATGTACGCGGCGGCGGAACTGATGAGAGCGGGCATTGATTTCGCAAAGATCAACCGCCTGCTGTTTGACAGCAAATCGCCCGCGCAGATCGCGGTGGAAAAGCTCGCGTACGAAAAACTCGAATTTCATTTCGGCGGCAAGTTCGTGCTGGTCGCCGTTACGCAGGAAGATCTCGACCGGATCGGTGCCGAGGACTCCGACACGGAAGTGCTCAATCAGATCCCGCGCACCGTTGCGGGCGCACTCGTTTCGGCGGTCATCAAGCCGAAAGGCACTCTGATGAAATGTTCCATGCGTTCCAACGAGATGATCAGCGTGGCGGAGATCGCGGCGCAGTTCTCCGGCGGCGGTCATTATCACGCGGCGGGCTTCTCGAAAGAGGGCGCGACCGTGGAAGAATTCCGGCGGCTCGTCATCGACGCGGTCGGGGAAAAATTGGAGTCTTTATGAACGTAACCGGTATTTTCGTCGTGGACAAGCCCGTCGGCGCGCCGTCGCAGGCGGCGATCACGCAATTACGCCGCACGTTTGATCTCAAACGCGTCGGTCATTGCGGAACGCTGGATCCGCTCGCAAGCGGGGTACTTCCCGTTATGCTCGGCTCCGCGACGCGCGTATGCGATCTGCTGATGGACCACGAGAAAACCTATACCGCGGGCATCCGCCTCGGTCTGACCACCGATTCACAGGACGTTACCGGCGAAGTGCTGTCCCGTTACGACGGAACGCTCCCCTCTTTTGAGCAGTTCCGCGCCGTCGCGGAGCAGTTCCTCGGCGAGATCGAACAGGTCCCGCCGATGTATTCGGCGCTCAAAAAGAACGGGCAGAAACTGGTCGATCTGGCGCGCAAAGGCGTCGTGATCGAGCGCGAGCCGCGCAAGGTATTCATCCGTTCGATCCGCGCTTACGAAGAAGACGGCGCGTTCAAATTGGACGTTTGCTGTTCCCGCGGAACTTACATCCGCACGCTCTGTGCCGATATCGGCGAAAAACTCGGCTGCGGTGCCTGCATGGAATCGCTGCGGCGCACTTCCGTCGGACAGTTCGATCTGTCGCAGGCGGTTACGCTGGAAGAACTCCGTTCGATGACTGCCGAACAGGCAGCGGAAAAGATCATCCCGGTAGACAAGGTTTTCTCCGATCTGCCCGCGTTTCGTCTGCCCGCGTTCTACGAAAAACTGTACCGCAACGGCGAGCGCATCGCGGTCAAAAAGATCGGGATGCACGCCCTGCCCGGCGAAAAATTCCGCCTGTACGGCGAAGACGGGTTTTACGCGATCGGCGAGGTACGGACGTTGGAGGAAGAAAGCAGACTTTGCCCGATGATCCTGTTCAAATAACCGTTTCGCAAAAAAATTCGGCCGTTCTTCTCTTTTCCGGCAGAAAATGACAAAGCGGATATGCTATTCTGTACGTGTAGCATATCCGCTTTTTTTTGCGGGGATAAAAAAAGAAAGGAAGTACGAATCATGATCTCATTCCGAAAAAGAGCGGGCGAAAAGATCGTCCTGCTTGCAGCCGAAGAACTGATGCCGAACCCCATGCAGCCGCGCCGGCAATTCGGCGCTTCTTCGCTGCAATCGCTCGCGGAAAGCATCCGGATGCACGGGATCTTGCAGCCCGTCGTCGTCCGTCCGGCTGATCCGATGCCTTACCCCGACAACATCCGCGGAGCCAGCTTTGAGATCATCGCGGGCGAACGCCGCTGGCGCGCGGCGATCCTTGCAGGGTGCGAAAAAATACCCTGCGTGATCCGCGAGGCAGACCGCGGCGAATCTGCGGAACTTGCGCTGGTAGAGAATATCCAGCGCAGCGACCTCGGCCCTTTTGAAGAAGCGGAAGCGATCCGCAACCTGCTTTTAATGACCTCGATGACACAGGTCGAACTTTCCGCGAAGCTTTCGCTCTCGCCGTCGGCGCTTTCCAACAAGCTGCGGTTACTGAAACTCTCGGACGGCGATCGTCGGCTGATCTCCGAATACGGAATGGGCGAACGGCACGCGCGGGCGTTTCTGAAGCTTGCAGACCCGGAGCAGCGCCGCGCGGCGATCCTGCGTGCAGGAAAGGACGGGCTTTCCGCTTCCGAAACGGAGCGGCTGGTCGAACTCTTCTGCGAAGAACAAGCGGCGGAAAAGGAAAGTTTCGTGCAGCAGAAAAAGGAGGCGCGGTGTGAGGAAGCGCCCCGCCGCATCGCCGTGATCCGCGACGTGAGATTCTTTTTCAACACGATCGACCGCGCGACCGCCCTGTTACGCGAAGCGGGCTTTTCGACGGAGGACGCGCGCAGTGAAACGGACGAAGGGTACGAGATCCGCATTTTCGTTCCGAAAGCCAGGGTAAAATAAGATTTTATCCGGGGAAACCCCTTTTTTGGAAAAAATGGGTTCCCCCGGACCCTCTCCCGAAAAAACTTGTTTTGGGAATGATAAAAAGGGCTTACAGACGGGAAAGTCTGCAAGCCCTTTGGTTATTTACGGGAGATTATTTCTTTTTGCCTTTCAGCACGAAGAATACGACTGCAGCGATCACGACGACAGCCGCCGCGACGATCAGCGCGATCGTTCCGGCAGAAAGTCCGCCTTCCTCTTTGTTCTCTTCTTCGCTCTCTGCGGGAGCTACGGACTCCGCTTCGGATTCAGCCGCGGGCGCTTCGGAAGACGTTGCGGCGGGTTCCTCGGAAGACTCGGTAGCGGGTTCCTCGGAAGATTCGGTCGGTTCCTCGGAAGACGCCGCGGGCTCCTCGGAGCTCTCTACGGGTTCGTCAACGGAAATATCGCCGGGGAGTTCGTTGACCAGCGTCGCTTTGCCGGCGCCGGTGCCTGCCGCAAGGTCAATGCCCTCAAGCACGAGGAACTGCCCTTTCTCGATCTGCATTGCCGCTACTTTCGCGAACACGCCCGGATACTGATCGCTCTTTGCGGTATCGGAGGTAGCGGAGTGGACGACCAAAGCGACCACGCCGTTGCCGACTGCGGCTTGGGGAAGTTCGCCCTTGCCAACGATCGGTTTATCCTTGACTTTCAGAACGTTTTCGGAAACGACATCGCAAAGGACGGTGATCGCCCATCCGGGTCCGCAATTGTCGTACGCGTCCTGCGTAGTGCAGAGCACGGCGTCTTCGCCTTTGATATGTTCGTTGACGGTTCTGATCTCAAAGACGTAGACGGGTTCCTCTGCGGAAACGGCCAGCGCGCCAAGCGCGAGCAGCATCACGCATACCAGCGTGATCGAAAGGATCTTTTTCATCGGGAAAACCCACTGTTCTGTATGTTTATTTTTGTTTTTTGCATTTTCTTTTTATCGGATCAGATTGACGGCGATCACGGTCAAGTCCAGCGCGATCAGGATCGCCCCGGTTACCGCCCAGCGTTTCTTTGACGGTCCGAACGCCGTCATCGCGGCGCTCATCGCGACCAGCAGAAAGAACGCTATCAGGAACACGGTCTTTCCCGGAGAAGCAAGCCCCGGAAAGGTCCGCAGTTCCGCCGGCAGGAAAAACCAGGAGAGCAGGTTGACGATCGCCGTCCCTGCCGCCGCCAGAACGGCGGCAAGGCGGTATTTCTTTTCGGTTTCAGGCGTCATACGAAGTTTTACGCCTCGGGCTCCGCGGTCGCGTCGTAGAAGTAGGTCCACTGGCATTCGGTGTGGATGTCGGTGTTTGCCGCTTCTTTGGTATAAGTGCTGTCTTCATACTTGGAATAATACAGTTTGTTGCTCGAGGAGTTCATATCCCAGAACATCAGTTTCGATTTGTTGTTATTGATCGAGGTGTCGGGTGTCAGAACGCGGACGTCCACACGGTAGGGCGCTTCGCTGTCGTAGCCGAAGATGATGCAGCGGACTGCTTCCTTGCCCTGCCAGGTCGTGCCGGAGTAGTCCGGTTTGATGCCCTTCTTGGTGGTTTCATACACGAACGCAAGTTTGCCGTCTCTGCCGATGCCTGCGCAGTACAGACCGAGTTTCTTTTCGATCGGCATCATGCAGGTGTAGGATTTCTGGTAGTAGGTATCCTTGACGTAGTGGTAATCGACCGCAAGACGAATCTGCGGGCCGACGATGTCGTAGGTACGAACGGCGTTCGCGTAGTAATACTGATCGTTGTGTTCAAAGAGCTTGTCGAAGTTTTCGGGGAGGTTGTAGAGCTGCGTCTTTTCCACGATGTGAATCAGCTTGACGTTTGCGCTCTGACCGACCGCGAGATTGAGTTCTTCGCCCTTTTCGTTGTAGAACTTCAGTTCCATCATCTTCTCGTTGCCGTGGTTACCGCCCGACCAAACGAAGCTGGAGCCG
>JAGHTH010000155.1 GCA_018065365.1 Candidatus Coliplasma caballi | reverse complement strand
ATCATCACGCCGTAAGGCGTGCATATCATCACGCCGTGAGGCGTGCATCTCATCACGGCGTTAGCCGTGCATATCATCACGCCGTGAGGCGTGCATATCATCACGGCGTTAGCCGTGCATATGATGTTTTCCCCCCCTTGAAAACCCACAAAAAATGTGCTATACTACACACGGCTACAAATCGAAAAACTTTTTTGAGAAATCAGCATCCCTTTTTCCGTTTTCTTCGTATAAAGAGACAGAGATGTATAAAGGAGCGTTTTGATGATGAAACAGTGGTTGTCGGCGATCGTTTGTATCGTGATGCTTTTGTCCGTATGCGCAGTTCAAGCATTTGCGTTCGGCGTTGATCCGTATTTTCAAGTGGACGGAGAAAACGTATCTTCACTTTCCCGCGCATTTGCGAAAGTCTCCGATGCCGGCTCTGTCATTCGGCAGGTCGGGGGAAATCAATCGGTTTATTTGGCGGAGGAAAATATTGAGATCACAACGGATGTAACGCTGATAACCGGGAAAGTTTCCGATACCACGTTCCGCCGCATTGAATACAGCGGTAACTATCTGCCGCTTTTCACGGTAAAGAACGGCGGAAAACTCACTTTGCAATGTTCCGAGATCCGTTTGATCGATACCGACGTTGCGGGCAACGGAAAACTGATCGTGGTCGAGCAGGGCGGAACTCTGGTGCTTGACGGGACCGACGACGATCCCGTAACGTTTTCGGACAGCAGCGACAGTTCCGGCTTGATCTTGGTCCAAAACGGCGGCTTGATCTTGTTGTACGGAGCAACCTTCCAAGGAAACCAAAGCGACGGCAATATCAAAGTGAACGACGGCGGTGCCGTAATCGGCGATCTCAACGGCGACCGCGTGATAAACGGCGCCGACTTCTGTCGGATGTGCAAGTATCTTGCTTCGCCCGAAACCGCTCCGGTTTCCGTTTTCCCCGATTTTAACTTAGACGGGAATGCCAATCGCCTTGACGTTGCGCTTCTTTTGGATTACCTCGCAAAAAGAGCCCCCGATCCCGACGCCGTGGATCTATCGAATACGGAAACCTGCCGCGTGCGTGTTACTCCCGACAAAAGCGTGTTTTTCCGCTTTACGCCCAAAGATAACGCGGCGTGTACCTTCGTTTTGCCGGGAACCGAAAATACAAACCTGTGGTATCTCCTGTATGACGAAAACGGGAATCCGATCGACGCCGACTGCTATACCGGCAGCAATGAAAGGATCTCCGAAAACGGCGCTTTCGAAATCACCTCCGATTTTGTCGCCGGTACGGAATACTATTTTGAAATCGGCACGGCAGCGGACGACGAGATCGACTTTGATCTGGACAATCCGTTGGCTCGGTCCGAATCGGGATCCCTCGCCGCGTCTGTCTTTTCGAAGGGCAATCTCGGGATCATCGCCGCGGTCGCCGTTCTCGCCCTCGCCGGCATTGCCGCACTTGTGATCGTGAAGAAGAAAAAGAAGCCCGAACTGCGGTGAGCAGGTCAAAGCGTGGGCTTGCCATTATTGTAATTGAATATAGATACACAAACAGCGGCAAGGATTTTTCCTTGCCGCTGTGCTGATATATTTGCTTTTTCATCATAGGACATTGCAGATAAGACTTGTCTCCAATGGCGTAAGCTCACGGATCTTTTCATTCAAGGTTTCAACTTTTTCTTTCAGGGCGTTCAGTTCTTCTTTGGTTTTCATGCTCAAAACGCTCCTTTTCGGCTTATTCTTCGTCTTTCTTTTCGGCACCGTCCGCCGCCGCGGATTTCTGTTTCTTCTTCACGATCACAAGCGCCGCGACGCCGCCGATGACAACGACCGCCACGGAAATCACGATCCAAAGATTGCCTTCGGAAAGCATGGAGCCGGTCAGACCGCCCCAATCATTTTCATATACGGCATCTCCGTTCGACAGAACACCGCAGGTGATCGTGATGATCTCTGTATGGATGCCGTCTTCTGTCATGCCCTCTTTGAAATCGACGCAGTATGCGTTTTTGAATTGAATCGTCTTGATCTTACCTGTGGCGGGGTCTACCAAATCAATCTGTCCTTTTTTCGGGAGATTGCGTTCCAGCATCCAAGCGAGCAGATCGCAGTTGCCATCATTAAGTGCCTTGACTTCAACCGTGATCATACCGCCACGCGGCATGCCGGTCAACTGCCCCTCGGCATCCACTGCAGTGGTAAACGTATAGGTATAACGGATGACTTCACGACTTTTATAACCGTCTATCGTGAGTTTTGCGCCCGACGATTTTGCCGAGACCGGAATCGCCAGCATAGCCGTCATGCAAAGAACCAGAAGCATCATCACGCTTCGTCTGATCATCGTTTTTTTCATTTTCATTCCTCCGTTTCCTTTTCTTCGTCAGTCCCACGGTCTCTCATATTCTGCCGGACCGTTTTGAAACTCCTTGGATACGATCTCGATCTCTTCGTAATACGTGCCGTCCTGATCCCAGTATTCCGTATAGCTGACACAATAGGCATTGGTGAGTCGAATCGTCTTTATGCTGCTTTCGTCCACGGGATCGACAAACTCCAGCATCAGGTTTTTCGGCATGGTGCCACCCGCCAAAGCCCACGTGAACAGATCGTTGGTTCCGTCGCTCAATCCCGGAACGCGGATCGTGAACGAGGTCGACCTCGGAATGCCGGCAAGTTCTCCCTCTATGCCGGTCGGTCGATTGAATCCGTAGCTGAATGACAAAACCTCGCGGGATTTGAAACCCTCGATTTTCATCGTGACCGGTGCGGCATCTGCTCCGGCGGAGCAAGGAACGACCGTAAGCAGCAGAACCGTCAGCGTAAGTAAAATAGAGATGATTTTTTTCATGTGGTTTTTCCTTTCTGCAATACAAACTAATAATTTACTCATTTTTCTTCCGCGGAAACGGTCGGGACTGCCTTTTTCTTCTTGCTCACGAACAGAATCACGATCACGACGAGCAGCACGAAAATGACCGCGACGGCAACGGTCAGCGCGATGCTGGTGTTGCTGTCAAACATGGATGCTTTTTTGGACTGGTCAAAGCTCGCTTCGGTATTGCCGGCGAGCGCGTTGTCCAGACCGACGGCGGTTTCGCTCCAGGTCTGCTTGTTGCACAGCAAAGTAACCGTTTCGACGAGCTGGTACGTGCCGTCCGGAAGATCTTCCGCGGACACCTCCGCTTTGACGATCTTGATGCCTTCCAGTTTGACCTTGTAAACGACCTCCTGCTTTGCGCAGACCGTTTTACAGAAATGAATTTCGGCGGTCTTGATGTGCGACCCTTTCATCGTGGCTTCCTGAATTTTCGGGGTGGCTTCGTCCACGTAATGCTTGAAAACGACCGGCTCAAACACACCTCTGCCTGCCGCGTCCGGAGAACCGGTCTGAATGGATTGTGCGGAAGCGTGCTTGAATTCGAGCAGGTCGATCCATTTTTCATGCTTGGAATCCTGGGATTCGCCCCGGATGCCGTCGATATACAGATAGATGTCCTTTTTGACGGTATCGCCGACGTCAGCGTATTTTGTCAAAGCAGACGCGGGGACGGCAACGGTCGCGATCAAAATCGCCAGCGTCGCGACGATCGAGATGACGCGAAGAAACGTTTTTTTCATGGAAAATACCTCTTTCTTTTTTCTTTTTTCTTGCTTTTATTATACCGCTCCGGCGCCGTTTGTCAAGTTGTTCTCGCAAATTCGCCGGGCATTTTGTTTTCCTTTTCATTTCTATATACGAACGTATATACGAACGTATGTACGAACGTATATACGAACGAGCGGAAAAGAAGGACAGTCTTTCCCCGAAAAAATTTTCGCAAAACGCAAAAAGGCGCGCAAACCGGGTTGCTTTTGAGGAAAAACTGTGGTAAAATAGAGCCAATGAAAAACACAAAGGAGGGAAAGCGGTGTCTGTCTTTTTCGTGTTGGGAAACGCGATCATGTTTCTGACCGCCGGGTTATGCATTTTTTGGTTTTCCGGCAAAAAAACGCCTCTGTATTTCCGGATCCTGATGCTCGCGACCGCGTGCTACGCGACGGTCTCTCTGTTCCGCTCGGTGTACTATTTCTGCTACGGAAGCTTCTATCGCGAGCCGGGCATTACGTTCCTCGGCTTTTTCGGCTGCTTTCTGTTTTTGTTTTCCGCCAATTTCGGACAGTTCGATTCGCTGATCGACGATCGCTCGTCCGCGCTGATGAAATACCGGCTGCTCGCGCTGGCGGCGCCGGCGGTGCTGCTTTTCTTCCTCATGGTGTTCGCGCTGACGGCGAAAGACCTGCTTCCGACGCTGCCGCTGATCGTAACGGTCGTCGGGTTTCTGCCCGCCGTTCCCGCTTCCTATTATCAGTTCAAACATCTGATCCTGCCGGACATGGGGTTTTCGTTCTCCAAAGGCGTGCGGCTCTGCAACCTGTTTGCGCTGCTTGCCGAGGTGTTTGAGCTGGCGCGGCTGTACGTTTCCGCCGCGGGAGAGCAAACCGCCGAAAACGTCTGCCTGTTCGGTGTCGCGCTGTCGTTTCTCGGTCTGACCTTGTTTGCAAAGAGGGGGATGAAGTTATGGTATCTGTAAATTTCCTCCTTTTGCTGCTTTCGCTCCCGCCGCTCGTGCTGACGGCGCTTCTGCTGAATCGCTCGGCAAGAAAGATCCTGCTGTTTTTGCTGCTCGGAATGTTCGCGGCGTTCCTGTCGGGACAGATCAACACGCTTTTGGTTACCCAAGCCGGCATTTCCTCGTTTGACGCGAGCATCCATTACATCCCGATCATTGAGGAATCGCTCAAAGCGTTCCCGATCGTCGCCTATTTCTTTGCGCTGCGCCCGAAACGGAAAGAGGTCGTCGAATACGCCGTCGTGATCGGACTCGGGTTTGC
Organism: Candidatus Coliplasma caballi; assembly: GCA_018065365.1. Taxonomy (GTDB): domain Bacteria; phylum Bacillota; class Clostridia; order Oscillospirales; family CAG-382; genus Coliplasma; species Coliplasma caballi. The sequence goes on along the minus strand of JAGHTH010000155.1, from coordinate 1,953 downwards.
GCTGTTCGAGAACGTCAGCATCTTCTCGCAGATCTCGTTCGGAGCGCCCGGCTGGCAGGACGTTTCGTTCGCGCTGTCGAGAGGGTTCGGCGCAAGTCTGATGCACGGGCTTTGCACCACCATTCTCGTCTATGGCATTTCGATCTGCATGAAATGGCGCAAGCTGCTGCTTACCGGCTCGTTCGCGCTGTTCTCGCTGGTGTGCCTGTTCCACTCGCTGTTCAACGTGCTGGTCGGCTCGGAACGGTCGTTTTTGGCGCTCGTGCTGACGATCGGAACGTACGCGTTCGTGCTGCTGCTCAAGCGCGGAAAGAAACTTTCGGAATAAAAAAACGCAAAAAAAATAAGCCCTTTTGCGATCTCGTTCTTATAAACGTATAAGGAACAAAACGGAAAACGCAAAAACGACGCTTTCCGCCCCCCGATCAAACAGAAAAAAAGGAGCGATCCCTCATGAAAAAAATCGCCTGCGTCCTTTTCGCGACGCTGCTGCTCTTTGCGCTTTGCGCGCCCGTGTTCGCGGAAGAAGAAGCCGTCTACACCGTGCTCTTTACGACACCGTTAGACTTTGCCCCGGTGGTAACGGGCGAGGACGACTCCCCGATTGTCCCCGATCCCCTCGAAAACATCGATCGGGAGAACAAAATCACGACGTTCAAGCTTCCCGCCGGGCTGTATAAGGTTACCGTGAACGCCATCCTCGATCCCCAAAAGCCCACCCCGTCCAAACCAAGTGCGCCGGCGAGCAACGCGATCTCCATTCATTTCCGCGTGTACGACGACGGAACGCAGGCAACGCCGCAGAACTACTCGATAGACAAAAACGGCTTTTTCAAAGGCCCGTTCTTAATGGAGCCCAACCGCGAAGGCAACTTGAACAATCAGACCGTCTATACCTACAAAAACGGCGTTCTGACCTTTGAAACCTCCAAAAACCGCCAATATCCCGGCTATATCGACTCCGGCAAATTCGCTGACATGGAGTGCATTCAAAAAGTGGTCTTTGACGGGAGTTTTTCCCGGATCGGCGAGGCGGCGTTCATCGGCTGCACCGGGCTGACCACGGTGGAATTTGCCGACGGCACCCGCATTGATGAAATCGAAGCCGACGCGTTCGCGGACTGCACCGCGCTGAAAACCGTAACGCTGCCGAAAGGAAGCGACCCCGTGATCCACAAGACCGCGTTTGCGAACACCCCGGTGGCAAGCAATTTCTCCGGCTCCGTTCTTTCCGAGGGCGCGCTTTGGATCGTCATCGCCGTGGCGGCAGTTGCGATCATCGCCGCGATCGGCTTGATCATTTGGAAAAAAAGAAAAAAAGTTGCATGAACCAACCAAGGAGTATCTCATGAAAAAAATACTTCCCATTTTGCTCGCACTGCTTTTGTGCGCATCCCTCGTCCTGCCCGCGCTGGCAGAAGAAAATTTCTCTGAATATTTTTCTCTGTGTGGAACAAACGTCCAGAGATTGTACCAGACCGAGAAACCCGTGACAATTACTGCAGGTTTTGCGGGAACGCTTCAAAATTACGGACTGAGATGCTACCACTCGGTCACCGTAGCGGAAAACGTTTCCTTGTCGATGCGCGACATAAGAACCAGTGATGGAGCAACTCTCCGGATTAATTCAGGTGCAACCGTCTCCGCAAAGGAGTTGTTCGTCGGCGACCGCACGAACGTTATCGTTTACGGCAAGCTGATCCTTCCGGAAGCCACTGGATCTTGGTGTTGTGGCACCATCGAGGTTTGCGAGGGTGGAATGCTCAAGATTCCTTACAACGAGGAAAACACCGCCAACATCGACTCCGGCAAAGTGCAAGGAACCATCGAAATCAAGACAGAGGGCGGCAAGGATTATTACATCGTGACCGCTCCCGCAACCAGCGGCTCCGTTCTGTCCGGCGGCTCGATCGCCATTATCGTCGGCGTGTCTGTCCTCGCTGCCGCTGCCGT
>JAGHTH010000047.1 GCA_018065365.1 Candidatus Coliplasma caballi | reverse complement strand
AAGTCGAGTACTCTATCCACCGCGGAGCGGTCCCCCTTCCTCCCGGAGGAAGGCACCGGTTGACGGAAGGTTGTGCATAATGACGAGGGCTCTGCAAAAGGGGTACTTTGTCAGTAAGCTGGAAACGCAGGCGAAATGCCTGCGTTTTCATTATGCTTTATCGGTTTTGTTTGACTTGCGATTCTGCGCTCGCTGACGCAGTCCCACATCTTTTGGCACTCGCCTCGGTTAGCGACTGCGTTCAGGGAGATGCAGACCACCCGATTTTCTCCCGAAGGCGTACTGATGTACGTCGAGAGGGGAAAATTGTTCAAAGCAAACCGCTTTAGCGATACAAAAAAGGAAACGCAAGTTTATCACTTACGTTTCCAAAAATATTATTTCAATATTTTATTCGGTTTGCGATTCTGCGCTCGCTGACGCAGTCGATCTTACTTTTTCTTTTTGGCGAGGATGATACCTGCAACTGCGCCGCCGATGACGACGATCGCGCCGATCACGATACCGATGATCGCGCCGGTGGAAAGGCCGCCCTCATCGTCTGCCGGTTTGGATTCTTCCGCCTTGGACTCTGCTTTGGATTCCTCTGCGGAGGTCGCGGGTTCTTCGGAGGATTCTGCGGGCGCTTCGGAAGACTCAGCGGGCTCCTCGGAAGACTCGGTGGGGTCCTCGGGGGACTCGGCGGGTTCCTCGGTGGATTCGGTGGGCTCTTCGGAGGACTCGACGGGTTCGTCGGAGGGCTCCTCGGGTTCCTTCGGCTCGGGACGGACTTCGCCGAGGCCTTCCAGCTCGTCGGTGTTGGTAACCGCGATGGTGTAGAAGGTAACTTCCGCGCCGACGGTGCCGACCATGGTCAGTTCCATCGAGGTGAAGTAGTGGCCTTTATCGGTGAACAGTTTCGCGTCGGAGGAAGCGACGTAGGTACCCCAGTCCCAGACGGAAACGGCGCCGTTTTCTTTGGTGTTGACCGAGCTGTAAGAAGCGTAGGACGGATCGTCGTTCATGGATTTGAGGTACAGATCGGCAACGGTGCCGGCTGCTTCCTTATCCTTGCGGGTGTAGTGCCAAAACGTATCCTGCAGGGACACGTTGTCGAGCGTGCCGTAGTCGATGACGAAGAACGCGCCGTCGGCGGGCATGATCTCGGAGCCGTAAAGGACGATGTTGTTCTTCACGTCCGCGTAGTCGATATGCACGGTCGCGGTCGTAGCGGTCAGCGTAAAGGTTGCGACGCCGTCGCGGTCAAAGGACACGGTGCAGCCGTTCAGCACCAGGTCTTTTTCCATGTCTTTGCAGGGGGTCAGGTCGGAAATGATGACGTCGGGATCGAGCATCGCTTCCGCGGAAACGGCGACGCCGAGCGTGAGTGCCAACAGCAGAACTGCCAGCAAAACGGAGAGTGTACGTTTCATAGTAAAAATTCCTTTCTGGTTTTATTTTTTGTGATACGATTATACACCAAATTTTGCAAAATTGCAAGAGCTTTTGCGGTTTTTTTGCGAGAGACGGGTTTTTGCGCGATTTTTTCGGCGGGAATGGGCAAAATCTTGTTGCAATTTCCGTTCGGTTGTAGTATAATTATCTCTGAATAAAGAAGTGTAAAATCGGAGGAAACCAAAATGCCGAGAGCGTTGGCGGGCTTGCAGCCCGAAAAGGTGTTTTACTATTTTGAACAGATCTGTTCGATCCCGCACGGATCGGGCAACACCGGTAAAATTGCCGATTATCTGATGTTTTTCGCAAAGGCGCATTCGCTGGAAGCGAAAAAGGACAAACTGAATAACGTCGTGATCCGCAAGGAAGCGAGCGGCGGCTATCAGGAAGCGCCGGCGGTCATTCTGCAGGGACACACCGACATGGTGTGCGCGAAAGTTCCCGGCTCGGCGCACGATTTTGCGAAAGACGGGCTTTCCTTACGCGTCGAGGACGGCTGGATCAAAGCCGACGGCACGACGCTGGGCGGCGACGACGGCATCGCGGTCGCGATGATGCTGGCGATTCTGGCGGACGAGGAACTTGACCATCCCGCGCTGGAAGCCGTGTTCACGACCGACGAGGAAACCGGGATGTTCGGCGCGAAGGCGCTGGATATGGACGAGCTGCAGGGCAGATTGCTGCTCAACATGGACTCCGAAGAAGAGGGCGTGCTGACCGTTGCCTGCGCGGGCGGCTCCAAAACGACGGTGCGGGTGCCGTTTGCGCGCAAAAAGCCCGAGGGCAAAGCGTTTACGGTGCGCATTACCGGCTTGACCGGCGGGCATTCCGGCGCGGAAATTCACAAGGGCAGAGCCAACGCCGCGATTCTGGCGGGGCGGTTTTTGCGCGACACCGGACTTTCCGCCGTGTCGCTGAACGGCGGGAACGCGGACAACGCGATCATGCCCGAATGTTTGCTGACCGTGTGCGGCGCGGGGGATATTCCCGCGCTCTGCGCGAAAGAGGAGCAGGCGTTCCGTGCGGCGTTCCCGGAGGAAGACATTCGTTTGATTTGCGAGCCGTCGGACGAGGAGGCGCGCGGTATGGAAACCGACCTCGGCGCGCTGCTCGGGGAACTTCCGTACGGCGTGCAGTCGATGAGCAAGGACATTGACGGGCTGGTGCAGACGTCGCTGAACGTCGGCATCGTCCGCACCGAAAAGGACGTTCTGACCATGACTTACTCGGTGCGCAGTTCGGTCAACAAGGAAAAGGACGAACTGAACGCGAAACTGAAGACGGTCGCGGCAAAATTCGGCGGCAAAGCCGAAACGAACGGCGCGTATCCCGCGTGGGAATACCGCAAGGAATCGCCGCTGCGCGATCGCATGGCGGAAATCTACCGAAAGAAATACGGCAAAGAAATGAAGATCGAGGCGATCCACGCCGGGTTGGAGTGCGGTCTGTTCTACGACGGCATCGAGGATCTGGACGCGGTTTCGTTCGGGCCGGACATGAGAGCGATCCACACGCCTGCGGAGCAGCTTTCGGTCGCGTCGGTCGCGCGGACGTACGAGTACGTTCTCGCCGTGTTAAAGAGTTTGAAGCAATGGTAAATACGGAAACGAACGGGCTGCTTTCGGTCGTCGCGACACCGATCGGAAACCTCGGCGACCTGTCGCCGCGTGCGCTGGAAGTGCTGCGGGACGCTGATCTGATCGCGGCGGAAGACACCCGCACGGCAGCGATGCTGCTGCAAAAATACGGCGTTACGGGTGCGAAAATGCTGCCCAACCATAAATTCAACGAGGAAGCCGCCGCCGGAAAGTTGGTGGAGGAGCTGCAATGCGGGAAGCACGTCGCGCTGATCACGGACGCCGGCACGCCCTGCATCAGCGATCCCGGGTACGTTCTGGTGCGCGAGGCGGTCAGGGCGGGAATTCCCGTTACGTCGGTCCCCGGTTGCTGCGCCGCGATCACGGCGATCACGGTCAGCGGGTTTTCGGCGCTGTCGTTTGGGTTTTACGGGTTTCTGCCGCGGACGGCGGGGGAGATCCGGAAGGTGTTTGCGCGGGTGGCGGGCGAGTATTCCACGCTTGCCGTGTTTTACGAGTCGCCCAACCGGATCGTCAAGACGGTCGCGCTTTTGGCGGAATGTCTGCCCGATTGCAAGGTGTGTCTTTGCAATGATCTGACAAAAAAGTTTGAGAAAATTTACCGCGGGACGCCGGCGGAGGTGCTTGCGGAGTTGGAAGCCAATCCCAACGCGGACAAGGGAGAGTACGTTCTGGTGCTGGAGACTGCGGCGCGCGCCGAAACGGCGGAAAGCGGGCTTTCGCCCGAAGCGATGCTGGTCGATCGCATGGTCAGGGACGGTGTCGGTCTGCGCGAGGCGGTCAAGCTGCTCGCCGAGGAAAAGAAAGCCCCGAAAGGCGTTCTGTACGACGCGGGACTGCGACTGAAAGAGTGGGGAATGGAAATGTAAGGCAGGAACTTATTGAGTGAGGAGTCGTAAGAATCGTTTTCGACACCTTGGGTGAAATGTTTGCTATTTCACGGAAAGCAAAGTGGCAAGCGAGACATTGCCCTTAAAGGGACTCTCGCCGTCAGCCATTGGCTTCCCCCCAACGCCGTAGGCGTATGGGAAGCTGTCGAGCTTGCGAGACTGATAGAGTACGCGCCGTATGTTTGAACTTATAAAAGGAGACCTTGCCGATGTATCACGACTACAACAAAAAGAACATCGTATTGGCGAGGAATCTCCGCAATCGTGCAACAAAAGAAGAAAAGAAACTTTGGTATGATTTTCTTCGCACCTATCCGGTCAAATTTCAGCGGCAAAAAGCGATAGGAAACTACATTGTGGATTTCTATTGCAGCAAAGCGGAATTGGCGATTGAGTTGGATGGGAATCAGCACGGCGAAGAACAAGCGCGAAAAGACGACGGACAGCGGGAATATTTGCTTGCGCAAGAGGGTATTTTGACGATTCGCGTGCCGAATTCGCATATATGGAACAATTTTTCGGGCGTTCGCGAGATGATCGACAGCGCCGTGAAGCAACGGACGCAGGGGAAATAGTTAGAGACAGAAAGACGAGTACTCTATCAGTCTCGCAAGCTCGACAGCTTCCTCCCGGAGGAAGCCATTTGACACTTGTGTCGGGTGGGAGGTTTCTCCATAGCGTTGGGTTAGCAAAGAAAGCATTGCTTTTCTGCAAATGATTGCCGTCGGTGTAGTGCCTTCAAAGTGCTTTGCGCGGGAGAGCGGTGTTGCCGAATGACGGCGGATAGAGTACGGGTTTTCAAACGAATGAACTGTCTTTGTTCGTAAAGGAAAACACGGGTTTCTCCCGGGCTCCCGCCGGCAAGAAAGGAATGAATACAAAGATGAGCGAAAAAGAAAAAGTTTTGCGGCTGCTTGAACGTGTTTCCGACGAAAAGCTCGCGGACGTGCGGGCGTATTTGCAGGAATTGATTGAACGGCAAAGCGACGACGAAAAGATTGACGCCGCGGCAAGAACGATCATGGAAAAGTATCGAACTGCGTTTGAGGAACTTGCAAAATAAAATCTTTTTCTTTCACGATCGGTTTTTAAAAAAAGGGTGTGGGGAAAAACTTTTTCCCGAAAAAAGTTTGTCCCCGCGATCACAGATACATAAAGGACAATACTATGGAAACTATCGAACAGATCGCACGGCATTTTTTGCGCGGCGAAACGATCACTGCGGTGCCTTTGGGCGAAGGCATCATCAACACGACTTACAAGGCGGAAGCGGACGGGAAGAAATTCGTGCTGCAAAAGGTCAACACCAACGTATTCCCCAACCCCGACGCCGTGATGGAAAACACCGTCCGCGTAACCGAATGGATGCGCGCGCGGCTGATCGAGGAGGGAACGGACCCGTCGCGCCGCGTTCCCGAGTTTTTGCCCTGCGACGAGGGCGGGTATCTGCACGCCCCCGAAGACGGCGAGGTCTGGAGATGCTCGAAATACATTGACGGCGCGGAAGCGCACACCGTTCTGACCGATCCGGCGCTGCTGACCGAAGCGGGACGCGGGTACGGCGAGTTCCAGCGGCTTTGCAAAGATTTCCCGGCGGAAGTTCTGCACGAGGTGCTGCCGGGCTTCCATTACACGCCGAACCGCTACAAAGCGTTTCTGGACGCGATCGAGGAAGATCCCGTCGGCAGAGTCGCGGAGGTCGCGCAGGAGATCGAGTTCTTCAAGTCCCGTTCGTACCTCGCGGACGCGATCACGTCGAAGTTGGAGAGCGGCGAGCTGCCGCTTCGCGTTACGCACAACGACACCAAGCTGTCGAACGTGCTTTTGGACAACGAAACCGGCGAGGCGGTCGCGGTCATTGATCTGGACACCGTGATGCCGGGCAGCGTTCTGTACGATTTCGGGGACGCGATCCGCACGGGCGCGGCATCCGCTTCCGAGGACGAGCCGAATCTGGACAAGATGCGGTTTTTGCCCGAGTATTACGAGGCGTTCGAAAAGGGATTCCTCGAAAAATGCGGGGACATTCTGGAGGAGAGCGAGAAAGAAAATCTGCTTTTGGGCGCAAAGGTCATTACCTACGAGCAGGGATTGCGGTTTTTGACCGACTATCTGAACGGCGACACTTACTATAAGACGGTGTTCCCCGGGCATAACCTCGTTCGTACCAGAACGCAGATCAAGATGCTGGCGACGATGCCCGAATAGGATGCACGCCTGCGGCGTGATGATATACAATCCCTGCGGGATTGATGATATGCAATCCCTGCGGCGTGATGATATACAATCCCTGCGGGATTGATAAGATACACGCCTTGCGGCGTGGGAAAGGGAGGCAAGGAGATGCGGTACATTGAGGAGAAAATCGAAAACCGGCCGTTCCGGGCATATCTGCCGACGGCGACCGAGCGAAGCCATTACCGCGGAAAGCGGCCGGCGGTCGTGATCTTTCCCGGCGGGGGGTACGCGTTTACCTACGAGGGCGAGGCGGAGCCGATCGCGCTGCGGTTTGCGGCGGAGGGGATCCCGGCGTTCGTTCTCGATTACACCTGCACGGACAGCGCGCGGGAGGTTTACCCGAAGCCGATGATCGAGGCGTTCGCGGCGATCCGGTTTGTCAGAGAGCACGCCGAGGAGTACGGGATCGACCCGCACAACATCGCTTCTCTGGGGTTTTCCGCCGGCGGTCATCTGTGCGGCTGCACGGGTACGTTGTGGAACAAGCCGATCGCAAAAGATTGGGTCGGGGAAAAGCCGGAACTGTCTCGCCCGGACAAGCTGATTCTGTGCTACGCGGTGCTCAAAGCGGAGCCGCCGACGCACAAGGGATCGTTTGACAACCTGCTCGGAGAGGGCGCGGCGTGGGAAGACGCGCGGCTGCCGCTGTTGGACGCCGTGAAGAACGTGGACGGCGAAACGCCCGAATCGTTCCTGTGGTCAACCGCGGCGGACACGGCGGTGCCTGCCGTGAACACGTTGGACTTTGCGCGCGCACTTGCGGAACGCGGGGTGCCGTTTGAACTGCATATCTGGCGGCACGGCGAGCATGGGCTTTGCTTGGGCAACCAGGTTACGCAGGATCAACCGTTCGGACAGGACGACGAGGTGTCCGAGTGGGTGCGGGAAGCAATTAAATTTATGTATGAGGCGTGATCGCAGGTCGCTCGCGTAGGTCGCGCCTGCGGCGCGGGAGGTCGTTCACATCCGCTTCGCGTCTGTGAACGGGAGGTCGCACGCTTCCGCGTGCGATAGGTTGCTCGCGTTCGCTCGCAATAGGAAAAGTTGAGGCAGGGAAACGCGTTTTCTTGCGTTCGGTTCTATTCTGTGCTTTGCGTAAAAAGCCATGCCGAATGGTCGGCACCACGGCGCCCTTCCCAAGGGAGCTGTCGCCCCAGGCGCCGGAGGGGTGGCGTTCTGAAAGAACTCTATAAGAAAAGCTATGGCTTTCCAGGCTGATAGAAACAGAAAATCATCCCACACTCACGCGCGTTGCGCACGCCCCCTCCCGTCAAAATCGCCCCCAGGTGCGATGTATGGGGTATGCCAATCTTACCGGAGG
>JAGHTH010000008.1 GCA_018065365.1 Candidatus Coliplasma caballi | reverse complement strand
CCGCACACCGCGTGAACGGAACAAAGCACGAGTTCAAAATCGGCGAGCGAAAGCACGCGGTTTGCTTCTTTGAAATCCGACGCTTGCTCGCCCAGCTCGATCCCGCGCAAGACCGTCAGTTTTCCGGCGTATTTCTCTTTTGCCTCCGCGATTTCCGCCTCACGCGAAGCGGGATCGAATCGGAGTTCCAGCGATAACTCGTAATGATCCGTGATCGCGACCGCGGTCAGACCGCGCTTCAGTGCCTCCCGGCAGATCGCGTCGATCGTCATTCTTCGGCTGCTGTCCCCGGAATAACGGGAATGGATGTGAGTATCCGCGGTAACAAGCATAAAAAGTTCTCCTTCAAAAGAATTCGGGCCGGCAGCAGATGGTGTTTCCGTTTGTCCTTATCATAGCACATCGGCTGTCCGATAAACCGGACTTTCCACCCGTTTTTTGACCGGCCCGAAAAAAATCGGTATCAGAATAACGTCATTTGGTTGGATTCGGGCAATCCCTCAAGGCCGCCCTGTTCCTTGAGCATTTCGACGACCGAACGGCCGACGCCCGGCTCGATCATCAGTTCGTCCACAGTGGTTACCCGTCCCGAAACGATCGCGTCGCGGATCTTTTCCGCCGCGCTTCTTCCCAGACCGGGCAGCGACGCGAACGGAAGCCGCACCTTGTCGCCCTCCGGCAAAAACTTGAACGCTTCCGATTTGAAGATATTGACCGGCAAAAACTCCACCCCTCGCGCGTACATTTCGACGATCGGGTTGAGAATGACGATCATATCTTCGTCTTTGGCGCTGATGTCCTTGCCCTCGGTCAGTACCTGCAATCTGCCTTTGATCGCGGACAGTCCTTTCATGACGAGCAGACCGTCAAACGTATCCGACTTGACGGTAAAATACGCCGCGTAGAACGCCACCGGCATATACACCTTGAACCAGCCGAGCCGCAGCGACGCGATCGTGTAGGCCGCGGCGTGCGCTTTCGGGAACATATATTTGATCTTGTTGCAGGAATCGATGTACCAATCCGGCACGTCGCATTTTTTCATCGCTTCCACAAGGTCGTCGGTCAGACATTTGCCCTTACGGGTACGCTCCATGGCGTTGAACGCGACCGAGGAATCCAACCCTTTCTGCATCAGATAGATCATGATACTGTCTCGCGTACCGATGATCTCGTGAATGGTGCAGGTTCCGTTTGCGATCAGATCTTTGCCGTTGCCGAGCCAGATGCCCGTGCCGTGCGACAGACCGGAGATCTGCAAAAGGTCGGAGAAGTTCTGCGGCTTCGCGTCCTCGATCATCTGAATGGCGTATTTCGTGCCGAATTCGGGCAGACCGTACGTGCCGAGGTTACATCCGATGTCGGACGCTTTGATGCCGAGCGGCTTCGTCGATTTGAACAGATCGTAAACGTTCTGGTCGTTCATCGGCAGCGCCATGACCGACTTGCCGGTATATTCTTCCAAAACGCGATAGAACGTCGGCACATCGTGGCCGAGAATATCCAGTTTCAACAGCGTGTCGTGCAAATATTCGAACGCGAAATGCGTCGTGATGACGCCCGACGACTCTTTTTCGGCGGGGTACTGCACCGGCGTGAAGTCAAAAATCTTGTGGTCTTTCGGAATGACGACGATGCCGCCGGGATGCTGACCGGTCGTGCGCTTGACGTTCAGACAGCCGTAGATCAGCCGTTCGATTTCGGCTTTGGTCAGGTTTTTCCCCTTGTCTTCCAGGTAATGTTTGACAAAACCGAAGCAGGTCTTGGACTGCAATGCGCTGACCGTTCCGGCTCGGAAAATATTCTCCTTGCCGAACAGCACTTCGGTGTATTTGTGCGCGGCGGACTGCACGTCGCCGGAGAAGTTCAGGTCGATATCGGGCGCTTTTTCGCCGTGGAAGCCCAAAAACGTTTCAAACGGGATGTCGTGTCCGTCCACGACCATCAGCGTTCCGCACTTCGGGCAGTTCTTGTCGGGCATATCGAAGCCCGAGCCGTAGGAGCCGTCCGTAACGAATTCGCTGTATTTGCACTTCGGGCATCTCCAATGCGGAGGCAGCGGGTTGACCTCGGAAATTCTTGCCAGCGTCGCCGTAAACGACGAGCCGACCGATCCTCGCGAGCCGACGTAATAGCCGTTCTCCTCGGAGTTGCGGACGAGGTTGCGCGCGATGATATACAGGACGGCGAAACCGTGTTCGATGATCGAATTCAGTTCCTTGTCCATTCGTTTCTGCACGATTTCGGGCAGCGGATCGCCGTACATTTCGTGCGCGGTCTGGTGGCAGGTGCGGATCAGATCTTCGTCCGCGCCCGGAATGCCCGGGGTATATTGCCCGTCGGGGATCGGCTGCAGCAGTTCGACCTGCTCGGCGATCTTCCGCGGGTTTTCGGCCACGACCTCGTGCGCTTTCTCTGCGCCGAGGAACGAAAACGCTTCGAGCATTTCGTCGGTGGTCTTGAGGTACAGTTTGGTTTCACGGTCGGCGTCGGTATATCCCTGCCCGGCTTGCAAAATCTGCCGGTACAGTTCGTCATCGGGATCCAGAAAATGCACGTCGCCGGTCGCGCAGACGGGTTTCCCCAGCTTTTCCGCCACACGAAGCACCGTTCTGTCGTACTCCTGTAATTGCTTCCGCGCCTGCTCGGGATCCGTGCCGAGTTTCCCTTCTTCAAACAGGAACCAGTTGTTCGTCCAGGGCTGGATCTCGAGATAATCGTACAGCTCGGCGATTTTGCAGAGTTCGCCGAACGGCTTTCCGTCCACGACCGCGCTGTAAAGTTCGCCCGCGATGCAGGCGGAGCCGAGGATCAGCCCCTCGCGGTACTCCTTGAGCAGCGTCTTCGGGATCCGCGGGTGTTTGCTGAAATAGTTCAGATACGAAAACGAAACGATCTGGTACAGGTTGCGTAAACCCGTCGCGTTCTTGGCAAGCAATACGATATGGTAGGTATCTTTCAGTCGCTTCGGATCGCATTTTTCCGCCATGGAAGCGACCATTTCGTTGGTCGTGTAAATGCCGTTGCTGGTCAGCGAGCGCAGCAGGCACTCGAAAATACGCGCCAGCATCTCGGTGTCGGCGTTCGCTTTGTGATGATCGAATTCGCCCAGCTTATAGAATTTCGCCAGCGAATCCAGCGTGTGCTTTTTAAGGTCGGTATTGATAAACCGGGACAGCGCGAGCGTATCGAAGCAGGGGTTGTCAAACGTCAGCCCGTGATCGTTCGCTGCCTTGCGGATAAAGCTCGTATCGAACGAAGCGTTGTGCGCGACCAGCATTCTGCCCTTCGCGAACTCCAGAAACGCGCCGACCGCCTCTTTGGTTTTCGGCGCACCGGCGACCATTTCGTCCGTGATGCCGGTCAGCTCGGTAATGTTCTGCGGGATCGGCATCTCGGGATCGACGAACGTTTCGAACGTGTCGAGTATCTGCCCGTCTTTATAAAGGAGCGCCGCGATCTGCGTGATGCCGCAGGTCTGCGGGGAAAGTCCGGTCGTTTCGATATCGAATACGATGAACTCGTCCTCTTTGAAATTCTTATCGTCTTTCTCCTCGGAATAGTAGAACACCGCACGCGCCGTATCATCTACGAGGTAGCCCTCCATGCCGTAGATCGGCTTGACGTTCGGGCATTTTTTGAGCGCTTTCATGATCTCGGGGTACGCCTGCAAGTTGCCGTGGTCGGTGATCGCGATCGCCGGGCAGCCCCATTCCTCGCAGCGCTTCATCAAAGCGGCGGGATCGGTCAGCGCGTCCATCGCGGACATATTCGTGTGGCAATGCAGTTCCACGCGCGGCTCGGGGTTGGTTTCTTTTCGCGGGATGACCTTGACGGTCGCCATCGCGGACGTGCGCACGACGATCTCTTTCTCGAGCTCGTCGTACTGCGCCCTGCCCTCAACCAGAACGTAGGCGGGAACTTTCGGGAACGGATGCCCCTTGTCCGCCTGGAATCGCATCATGATCGACGCTTCGCCGTCCGAAACATACATTTTGAAACTGTTCTTCGGCTTGTCGTAGTTTTCCTTTTCCTCCGATTCAAACAGTTTCCCCGCAAAATAAACGAACATATTGTCGCGGATCTTCTTGATCGGGATCAGCGGCTCTTTGCCGCGGAACGTCCCGTAGCAGACCTGCGGCTCGGTAATATCCATCGTGAGATTGCCGACCTTCAGGATCTTTTTGCCGTCCTCACGTTCCTCGATCTGCGCTTCGTTCGGCCCGAAACGGACCAGCGCGTTCTCCTTGTTTTCGTCCAGAAGATTCTGCTTTTCGCGGTCGTACTCCGCCTTGACTTCGCCGCGGATGCTCTCGCGGATCTCGTTCATCCCCATCGGCTCGTATGCCGCGGTGTCGATCTCCTCGCCGACGATGCTGACCTTGACGTTCAGCCCGAACTGCCCGCGGATACACTCCTGCAAAAAGCGTTCCGTGCCGCTCCATTGCACGAAATCGGCGGAAATTCCCTGCCGGACGCGGATCTCCAGCGTTTGCAGGGAGGGAGTGTAGCGGATCTTGCTTTCTTCCAAAAACCCTTTTCCGACGCCCTGCCCGACCACGCGGTTGAGCAGCAGGATCAGCCCGTGAACGCATTCTTCCCGAAAACTTTCCGGTGGGTACGTCGGAAAAAAGCGTACTTCGGCAAGATCGTACGCTTTTCGGATCGCGTCTTCCAGCGAAAACAGCCCTTTGGGGTCTGTCCACTCCGGGAACGTCGCTTTGAGGAACACTTTCTTCTGTTCCTTATCCACACTGACGGAGAGTTCGTCGATCTTCGCAAGCAGCGCGGCGTCCGCCATGGACACTTCCAGACGGGCAAATTTCTTTTTGAATTTTTCGACTGTTTCGATCATACTGACTCCGTCAACAATTTGATTTCACGCAAAAGCGTCGGGACGATCTCGCTTTCCGGCAATTTCCCGACGATCACACCCTTGCGGAACAGCACCGCCTCGCCTTTTCCGCCCGCAACGCCGACGTCGGCTTCCCGCGCCTCGCCCGGTCCGTTGACCACGCAGCCCATCAGCGCCACCGTGATCGGCTTGTCCGTGCGGATCTTTTCGATCTCTTTCTGCAATTTTTCCGCGTACGAGATCAGATTGATCTCCGTTCTGCCGCAGGTCGGGCAGGACACCAGGTTGATCCCCGTCCGTCTGCCGCAGGCGCGCAGAATCTCTTTTGCCGCCGCGACCTCCTCGATCGGATCCGCTGTCAGCGAAACGCGCACCGTATCGCCGATGCCGTCGCAGAGCAGAGCACCGATGCCGACCGCCGATTTCACGATGCCCGTGCGGGAAGTTCCCGTTTCGGTTACACCGAGATGCAGCGGATAATCGCATTTCTCCGCAAGCAACCGGTTTGCCTCGATCATCGTCTGCACGGACGAACTCTTGACCGACAGCACCAGATTGTCAAAATCGTATTTTTCAAACGCTGCCGCCGCGTTCAAAGCACTCTCGCAGAGGGCTTCCGCCGTGGGAGAGCCGTATTTGGCGAGCAATCCTTTTTCGAGCGAGCCGCCGTTGATCCCGATGCGGATCGGAATATTCTTCTCTCTGCATTTGACCGCGACCGCGCGAATGCGGTCTTCTTCCCCGATGTTTCCGGGATTGATGCGCAGTTTGGAAATCCCCGCGTCCGCTGCCGCGAGCGCGAGTTTATAATCGAAATGAATGTCCGCGACCAGCGGAATGCCCGCGTGTTCGACCAGATACGGCACGGATGCCGCCGCTTCGGGCGTATTGACCGTAAAGCGCACGATGTCGCAGCCGGCGTCGCGAAGGCGCGCGATCTGCGCGAGCGTTGCTTCTTTGTCGGCGGTTTTGGTATTGGTCATCGACTGGATCGCGACGGGGTTCCCGCCGCCGATCGTTACAGAGCCGATTTTTACCGATTTGGACGAACGCAGTTTCATGGCAAATTCCCCTCAAAACAAATGGATGATATCTTTCAAGAACACGAGCGCCATCAGAATGAACAGCAGGATCATACATCCGCCCGTGAGCAGTTCTTCGGTTTTCTTTTTAAGCGGTTTTCCGCGGATGGCTTCCAGCAGATACAGCAGGAAACGGCCGCCGTCCAGCGCGGGAAGCGGAAGCAGATTGCAGATGCCGAGCGACACCGAAACCATAACGGTCAGCGAACCGACGTTCCGCAGCGCGTCCGCAAAACCGTTCGAATCTTCTAACGTCTGCCCGACTTCCTCGCCGATCGCGATGGGGCCCCCGACCGCGTCGATCCCGTATTTCCCGGCAAACGTGTCGATCAGCGAATCGACCGTCATATACACGGTGCTGCATCCCTGCCAGAAACTTTCGTACAGGATCGTTCCGAACGTTTTTTCTTTGCGATAGACTTTGAAATCCTGCGCTCCGAACGCCACGCCGTTTTCTTCGGTGTGCGCGAACACCACGTCCCGCAGCAGCACTTCCTTTCCGTCCCGTTCCACGAGAATGTCCACGGGAGAAGCGCCGTCCGAAAGGATCTTATAGGAAAGTTCCGCGTAGCAGTGGATCTTTTTGCCTTCGACCTCCAGAATGACGTCGTCGGTATGCAGTCCTCCGGGCGCGTTGCTGACGCTGTTTTCCATAAAAACAGCCACCTTGGTGCTTGCGAGTACCTCACTCGACGCGACGAGCGAGAACATCAGAACGAACGCGAGGAACACGTTCATGGCAGGCCCCGCCAACACGATCAGCATCCGCTTCCAGATCGACGTTTCGTTGATCGACCGCTTGCCGATCACGAACGGCAGATCGTCCGGGTTTTCTTCGCCCGGCTCGCCGACCATCCGCACGTACCCGCCGATCGGCAGGGCGCGAACGGAAAAGAGGTTGACTTTTCCCTCTTTCTGAAACAGTTTCGGGCCCATTCCGATCGAAAATTCGATGATGCCGACCCCGCAGGCGCGGGCGACCAGATAATGTCCGAGTTCATGGATCGTGATCAGCAGTCCGAACAGGACGACCGTTACGACAATGGTAAGCAATAAGTTCAAAATATCGTTCCTCTGTAAAAAAATAAGCAAAAAGTTCAGCGAACGCGTTCCCGTGCTTCCAGATCCGTTTGCAGAATCTCTCCGACGGTCGGGTGTTCGATAAACGGGCAATCCTCGGTGGCTTTCGTCACGAGGTCGAAAATGTCGGTGTACCCGATCTCGCCGCGCAGAAATCTCCACACGGCTTCCTCGTTGGCGCCGTTCATGGCGGCGGGCAGGTTGCCGCCGCGCGTGATCGCCTTTTTCGCGAGCGCGAGCAGCGGGAAGGTATCGGTATCGGGTTTATAGAACGTCAGTTTTCCGATTTCAAACAAATCGAGCGGCTTGCAGGGCGATTCGGTGCGGTCGGGATAGGTCAGTGCAAATTGGATGCACAGCCGCATATCCGGCGTTCCCATCTGCGCCAGCACGGCACCGTCGGGCAGCTCGATCATCGAGTGGATCACGCTTTCCCTTTGAATCACGACCTCGATCTGTTCGGGACTTGCGCCGAACAGATGCACCGCCTCGATGAATTCCAACCCTTTGTTCATCAGCGTGGAACTGTCCACCGTGATCTTCGGCCCCATGCTCCAATTCGGATGTTTGAGCGCGTCTGCGGCGGTAACCGTCTTCAAAAACGCGCGGTCTTTCCCGAAGAAAGGCCCACCCGAGCCGGTCAGCAGGATGCGTTTGAAACTTTTTTGCCCCTGCAAGCATTGAAAAATCGCGGAATGTTCGCTGTCCACGGGCAGAATGCGAACGCCTTTTTCACGGGCGCGTTCCATCACGATGTCGCCGCCTGCGACCAACGTTTCTTTATTCGCGAGGGCAATCTCTTTTCCCGCCTCGATCGCGGCAAGCGTCGGCAGAAAGCCCAGAATGCCGGTCAAAGCGTTGACCACGCAGGGCGAAGGATCTTCTGCGGCAAGCGCGGAAAGCCCGTCTTTCCCCGTGATGACGCGCACGTCGGTATCGGCAAGCCGCGTTTTTAAGGACGCGTAGTGCGCTTCGCCGATATAGACGGTTTCGGGATGAAATTCCCGGCATTGCGCCTCTAATTTTTCCTCGCTGCTGCCCGCGGCGAGTGCGCTTACGCGGATGCCGTGCTTTCGCGCGACGTCCAGCGCCTGCGTTCCGATCGAGCCGGTCGAGCCGAGAAGACAAATGGATTCAAACATAAAAGTGCCTCTTTCATCAATAACGGAGTGAAATCGCCGGCAGAGCAAGCGCCATCAGCAGTGCGACCGGGATCGTGCTGTCGAAGCGATCCATCACGCCGCCGTGTCCGGGGAACAGGTTGCCGTAATCCTTGACGCCGTAGTGCCGCTTGACCACCGAAGCGAACAGATCGCCGAAGATTGAAGCGACGGCAAGGCACATCACCGTCGCAGCGGCAACCAAAATGCCGAGCACTTCCCAACCGCCGAAAATGCCGTACAGCAACCCGTAGACCACGCCCGTGCCGACCACGCCGCCGACCGCGCCGGCGACCGTCTTTTTGGGCGAAATGTCAGGGCAAAGTTTTTTCTTCCCGAAAAAGCGTCCCGCAAAATAGGCAAGCGAATCCGCCACCCACGGAATAGACAGCGCGACCCAAAGGAACACACGATCCAACGAAACAGAAACATGACTTCCCAAAACGGTAAGCGCATCTTCCTGCCAGCAGAGTTCTTCCAGCGCGGCAAAGCCCTTTGTGACATAGAAAGACATTGCAAAAAAGGTCAGAGCGTCTGCGGAGTTCAGTTTTTTGTTCCGCAAAACGATATAAACGATCACAAAGAGCAGGACAAGCGGCAATGCCTTATACGGAATGTAAAGCAGCCAATGCACACGATAAAAAAGTTCGGCGTCGAGCATCAAGGATACACGATTGACAAGGACCTGCATAAAACATTGATCCAAAAAGAAAATGAAAGCAACCGGGATCCAGAAGCCGTATTCTTTTTTGACGCCCGTCACGCAGGCAATCTCGTAGATCGCGATGACGGACAGCAGAGAGAACAACCCCTGCACCGCGAGGTCGGGTGCAAACAGCAAAATCGGGATCAGAATCGCAAGCGCGACCGCCGCGGTCAGAATTCGTTTCAACATAGATACAATAACCTTTCTTATTTGATGCCGAACTGTGCTTTCATCCACGTGTTGCGGTCGATCAACCATTTGCGGAGAAATTCGACGTTTTTCTCGTACGTCGAAAGCGGCACGCGTTCGTACGGGCTGTCTTTGGAGGTAATCGACCAGCCCGCCTCGGTAAAGTTGGCGCGGAAGCAATCCCCGTACTGTTCGATCAGCAGATCAATACGGTTTTTGCCGAGTTCGTTGTCCGTGGTCAGATTGACGATGATCGGCTGGATCTCCGCAAAGCGCTGCTTGACGAGATCCTCAAACCAGCCCGTTACGATCAGATCGTCGTACCAGATATGGCGGCAGTACCAACCTTTCGACGAGTCGCCGTTCACGTAATACGCGGTGTAATAGCCGGAGTCCGCGTTGCCGGCGGACAGGTCAAAGTCCCAGACGGGACCGCCGTAAATTTTACCGTTTTTGACGTAATAGCGCGTCGAGGACGTCTGCGCGTCCACGTTTTTGAAATATTCATGCACGATGTAGTCGTTCACGAACGAATCAATATCCCAATACTGTTCGATCCGCGCGCGGTCTTTGGAATAAAGCGCGTTTTCGGCGTCGCGGAAGAACTGCGTCAGCCACGCGCGCTGCGCGGTGGTGGGCTCCTCGGGATCGTTGAAGCCGAACAGTTTTTTCATCAGCGGGGTGTAAATGAACTGCGGGTTGGAATATCCCTCCCACGGCTCGTATTCCAGCAGAAATTCATTGCCCTCGATGTCAATATCGACGCGGGAATCTCCGACACCGATCGACTCACAGATCTGATAGCAACCCAGATATTTGCCGTTGAGGTACAGATCCGCAAAGGTGGACTGCTGGGTATAAGCCAATCCGATTTCAGACGCAAAATCGTAAGCGAGCTTGTTTCGGATCAGCGATTTGTCATACATATTGGCGAGCAGGCACCATTTCTTGCATTTGCCCATGCCCAGAACGTCCTGCTTTTTATCGAATTTGATGTTATACGGTTTCTTATTGCCCGACGAAGTCGAATTCCCGCGCACCTTGATCGTCGCTTCGGGATCGTCGATCTCCTCGTACTTCCCCGTCGTATCGATCACGCGGATGCGGCAGGCAACGTAATTTCCCTTGCCGATCATGCTGTTCGTCGTAATGTAGATCTTCGCTGGAAGCACCGCTTCCTCGACAGGTTCCTCGGAAGACGTTTCCGGCGGCTCCTCGGAAGAAACGGGTTCCTCGGAGGACACGGGTCCTTCGGACGAAACGGGTTCTTCGGAAGAAACGGGCTCTTCGGCCGACACGGGCGTTTCAGACGAAACGGGCTCCTCGGAGGACGCGGGCTCTTCGGAAGAAGTTTCCTCCTCCGCGGAGGATTCTTCGGGCGGCTCGCTCGGCGGACAATGCGACTGCGCCGTCGTTTCCGTCGTCTCCGCGTCAGTCTCCGCGCCATACGAAAGCGCGGAAGGCGTTTCGCTTTCCGTCGGATCCGCTTCCCCGCAGGCAAACAGCACGGAGGCGAGCAAAACCAATGCAAGTAAGAGCGAAAGCGTTTTTTTCATACTCTTTCTCCCCTTTTTCGTTCTTTTCGGTTATTTTCCAAACCGTCTGGAACGTTTTTCGTAATCGTGAAGCGCCGCGTACAGTTCTTTTTCGTGAAAATCCGGCCAGTACACGTCGGTAAAATAATATTCCGCGTATGCGGACTGCCATAACAAAAAGTTGGAAATGCGGTATTCTCCGCTGGTGCGGATGATCAGATCGGGATCGGGAATCCCCGCGGAATACAGATGCGCCGAAATATCCGCCTCGGTTACCTCGGTCTTCCCCTCCGCGAGCAGTCGGTTGACCGCCATGGTCAATTCCTGTCTGCCGCCGTAGGAAAGGCAGACCGACAGCGTCAGCCCGGTGCAGCCGGACAGCGTTTCGACGCTGTTCCGGAGCGATTTCCTCGATTCTTCCGGGAA
This sequence comes from Candidatus Coliplasma caballi, assembly GCA_018065365.1. Taxonomy (GTDB): domain Bacteria; phylum Bacillota; class Clostridia; order Oscillospirales; family CAG-382; genus Coliplasma; species Coliplasma caballi. The sequence continues at coordinate 2,034 of JAGHTH010000008.1, read as the reverse complement.
ACGCGAAAGATCGCCCATCAGACGAAGACGGACGTTATTCTTTAACAGTTCGGGGGTATAAAGACGGATCGAACGTTCCAACAGTCCGATCAGCGCCTCGACTTCGGTCTGCTCACGATTCCAGTTCTCCGAAGAAAAAGCGTACACCGTCAGATAATGAATGCCGATCTTCCCGCACGTTTCCACAATCTCGTGAAAAGTGTCAACGCCGGCTTTGTGGCCGGCGGTACGGGGGAGCAGCCGCCGTTTTGCCCAGCGGCCGTTCCCGTCCATAATGATCGCGACGTGTTCCGGAAGAACGGAGAAAATTTCTTCCGCCATCAGAACTCCATGATCTCCTTGTCTTTCTTCGCGACGACCTCATCGACCTTTTTGATCATCTTGTCGGTCAGGTCCTGAATGTTCTTTTCCGCTTCTTTCTGCTCGTCTTCGGTCAGCAGCGAATCTTTCTTCTGCTTTTTGGAATCTTCATTTGCGTCGCGGCGCAGGTTGCGGATCGCGACCTTGGCTTCCTCGCCCATCTTCGCGGTCTTTTTGGTGAACTCCTTGCGGCGTTCCTCGGTCAGCGGCGGGAAATTCAGGCGAAGCATCTTGCCGTCGTTCTGCGGCATGATGCCCAAGTCGGAAGCGGCGATCGCCTTTTCGATCTCCTTGAGGAGCGAGGTCTCCCAGGGCTGAATGACCAGCGTGCGCGCGTCGGGCGCTTTGACCGTTGCAACGCCTTCGATGCCGGTCGGAACGCCGTAATAGGGAACGGTGATCTTGTCGAGCACTCTCGCGGACGCTCTGCCCACGCGGATCGTGGCAAATTCGCCCTCCAGGACTTCGATGGTCTTCTGCATTTTCTGTTCGTAAGGTTTGACGTCAAATTTCATAGCGGACTTCCTTTCTTTCTATCGGAGTTCTTTTTTAATGCGTAATCAGGGTGCCGACGTTTTCGCCGAAGACGGCGCGGGTAATATTCGCCGGATCGGACAGCCCGAAAATCAGTGCGGGCATTCCGTTTTCCCTGCCGATCGCCGACGCGGTCAGGTCGATCGCGTGCAGTCCTTTGGCAAGGATCTCGTCGTAGGTCAGCGTTTCGTATTTCTTCGCGTTCGGGTTCTTGGCGGGATCGTCGTCGTACACGCCGTCCACGTTCTTGGCGGACAGCAGAACGTCGCACTTGAGTTCCACGGCACGAAGCATCATGCCCGTGTCGGTGGAGAAATAGGGATAGCCGACGCCACAGGGGATCAGAACGGCTTTGCCCTGCTCCAGATATTCGATCGCCTTGTACTGCGCGTACGGCTCACAGACTTGCTGGATCTGGAACGCGCTCATGACCTTGGCGTCCACGCCCGCGCCGATCAGATAATCCTGCATCGCGAGCGAGTTGATGACCGTGGCAAGCATTCCCATGTGATCTCCGCGCACGCGGTCGATCGTAAGGCCGCCCTGTCTGGCACCTCTCCAGATGTTTCCGGCGCCGATCACGATCGCGACCTGAACGCCCGCGTCGGTGCATTTGCGGATCTCGGCGCAGACGGTTTTCAGAAAGCCGTCGTCTAAAATTCCGTGCTCGCCGGCGAGCGCCTCGCCGGACAGTTTGAGCAGGATGCGTTTGTATTTCGGTTTCAAGATGAATCCCTCATTTCATGTATAGACGTTTCGGAATGGGATATCCATTCTCCCGCATTTCATTATAACGAAAGAAAACGTACTTTGCAACCCCTTTTTGTGAGGTTTTTTCAGAAAAACAGTTCGGTGCGCAAAATCTTGACCGTGCAGACGCGGTCGCCGAGCGTCTGCGAAAGGTAATTCGGGTTGAGATAATCGTTTCCGCAGGGCAACAGGCAGGTCATTCTGACGCCGCCTTCGACGTCCTCAAACGTCTTTTCCCGCACGAGCGGCGCAATATCGACCGTTACCTCACGGGTTTTGGTCTTTTTGACCACGGGCAGTTCCCCGTCGAACAGCGCTTTCATTTCCTCGGCACTCATCGCGGTGCGGAAGGTCAGTTCGTAACGCGCCGAAACGCACGGGCGGAGTTTC
>JAGHTH010000200.1 GCA_018065365.1 Candidatus Coliplasma caballi | reverse complement strand
GGGTTTGCCGTTCCCGCCTGTTTGATCGCGTCGATGATTCTGCCCGGCATCGCTCCGATGTAGGTTTTGCGGTGTCCGCGGATCTCCGCTTCGTCGCGGATGCCGCCCAGCGACACGCGCGCAAAATTGCGGTTCGTCGCTCTTGCGACCGAACAGGCAACGGAGGTCTTACCCACCCCGGGAGGCCCGACACGGCAGAGGATCTGCCCCTTTGCGTCGGGTTTGAGTTGTTTGACGGACAAAAATTCAAGGATGCGTTCTTTGACTTTCGCGATCCCGTCGTGATCTTCGTCCAGAATCTTCTGCGCTTCCGCAATGTCCAGGCGGTCTTCGCTGTATTTGCGCCACGGTAATTCCAAACACACGTCCAGATAGTTGGAAAGCACGGTGCCTTCCGCCGTTCCGAACGGCATTTTTGCGAGTTTGGCCGCGTCTTCTTTCAGTTTCGCACGGACTTCATCGGGCAGGTCGGCTTCCTCGACGCGCTTGGAATAGCCGTCGTCGGCGCTGTCGTAATCGCCCATACCCTCGTCCATACCGAGTTCGCCCTTGATCGCGTCGAGTTGTTCTTTTAAGAACGCGTCGCGCTGGCGTCTTTGCAGGCGGTAACGCACTTTCGCCTGGATCGAATTCTCGAGTTCCATCATCGCGATGCGTTTTTCCAGCATGGCGATCAGCTGTTCCGCTCTGCGAACGGGATCGGTCTCCTGTAAAAGCAGGAAGCGATCCTCAAAGCCAGAAATGAAATTGCTGCCGAGAAAATCGGCGAGCATCCCGGGATCGTCCGTCTTTTTGAGGTCGTCGATAATATCGTCGGACGGTCTCGTTCCGTACTGTGTAAAATCGTCGAACACCTTCCAGAGCGACTGCAGGGTGCGGCGGCTCTTTGCGAGCGGCACGTCGTCGCTTTCGACCGCTTCGATGCGGCTGTAAAGTCCGCCCTCCGTTTCCTCGGTGGCAAGTCGTTTGCTGCGGTAAAGTCCTTCGGCGATGACCTGATAATTTCCGTTGGTCATCCGCAGAACGTTGACCACGTTTGCGACGACACCGACGGTTGCGAGGTCAAACTCGCCGGGGTTCTCCACTTCGGCGTCGTTTTGCGGCACCAGAAACAGCTGCGACCCCTTTTCCGCCGCCTTGCGAAGCGTCGAAACGGAAAGTTCCCTGCCGAGTTCAAAACTCGCGGTCAGACCGGGAAAGACCACGATTCCGCGAAGCGGGATCGTAGGCAGGGAGGTAATTTCGGTAATCTCTTGCGTCATTGACATAAAAAACCTGTTCTCTTTCGTGAAAAAATGATGTCCGGCTCCCCGCGGTTATCTTCCCAGAGACGCCGCGCCGACGATCCCGGCGTGATTGCCGAGTTCGGCGATCTTGATGCGCGTCAGCTTGTCGCCGTTGCGCGAATACTGCTCTTTCTCTACGATCTCCCGAAGCGGTTTCAGCAGATAGTCGCCCTCTTTGCAGATGCCGCCGCCGATGCTTAACACCTCGGGCTGAAAAATGTTGATGTAGTTGGTTACGCCGCAGGCAAGGTATCCGATGTAGGTATCGACGACCTCTTTTCCGGCGGGATCGTTCAGGCGCATTGCGTCAAAGGCGGTCTTTCCGTTCACTTTGTCGATGTCGCCGTCCACGAGCTTCCACATTTCCGAATCGGGACGCTCTTTCATCTTTTCCTTGGTCTGTTCGATCAGCGCGGTCGCGGACGCGTAGCATTCCAGACAGCCGCGTCTGCCGCAGGTACACGGTTTTCCGCCGTGTACGATGACGGAGTGTCCGAGTTCCGCGCCGGCGTAGTTGAAGCCGGAAATGATCTTTCCGTCAATGATGATGCCGCCGCCGACGCCGGTGCCGATCGTGATGAACAGAGAATCCTTATATCCTTTTGCGGCACCGAAGGTCGCTTCGCCTTTTGCCGCCGCGTTGGCGTCGTTGTCGATGTAAATTTTCCGGATGCCCGTCCACTCCCGCAGTTTTTCCGCGATCGGATAATGTAAGAACGGCATCGTGCTGGCGTAAATGATCACGCCGTTTTCGCTGTCGTTGGAGCCGGGAGAAGCCACGCCTGCGTATTCGATGTCCTCCGGTTTCAGATTCGCCTTTTGCAGAACGAGTCCGATCAGATCCGCCATGTCGCGAATGATCCGATCGCCGCCCTCGGTGCGAACGGTGGGGCAAACTTCTTCCAGAAGGATCTTTCCGTTTTCGTCGCAGAGTCCCGCTTTGATGGACATTCCGCCCAAATCAATTCCGATGTAATACATCCTTATGTTCCTGCACTTTCTTTTATTTCTGTTCGTGGAGTTCCATCAGTTTCTTGTTGAACTCCTCCGCGGTGTTGTAACCCATCTTCTTCTGACGGTTGTTCATCGCGGCGATCTCGATAATGACCGCCAGGTTTCTGCCCGGTTTGACCGGGATCGTAATCGACGGGATCCGAATGCCGAGGATATCGGTGTATTGCGTTTCCAGACCGAACCGCTCATACTGCTTTTCGGGATCCCATTGTTCGAACTGGATGCAAAGATCCACCTTTTCGGTCGCTTTGACCGCGCCCATACCGAAGATACGGCGCACGTCAATGATACCGATGCCGCGCAGTTCCACGTAGTGTTTGATCAGTTCCGGCGCGCTTCCGACCAGCGTCTTGTCCGACACGCGCTTGAGTTCCACGGCGTCGTCGGCGATCAGTCGGTGCCCGCGCTTGACGAGTTCGATCGCGGTTTCGCTCTTGCCGACGCCGCTCTCGCCGACGATCAGAACGCCTTCGCCGTACACCTCAACGAACACGCCGTGCGTCGTGATACGTTCCGCGAGCGAAACGTTGAGTCCGGCGATGAGCGCGGCGGTAAAGTTGGAAGTTCCTTTTTCGGTCGCATACAGCGGCGTTTTGTGCTTTTCGGCAAGTTCGATCATTTCGGGGAAAATTTCGCCCTCGCAGGTCGCGACGACCATGGACACGTCGTGCGAGAAGAATTCGTCCAGCGACGCGTAGCGCTGTTCGGGAGAAAGCGATTCCAGATAGCTGTGTTCCATGTTGCCGAAGATCTGAACGCGTTCCGCCTCAAAGTCCTGATAGAAACCGGTCAGCGGGAGTCCGGGGCGGCTGATGTCGGGACGTGAAACGCACCGTTCCTCAATATCTTCCGGCTCATAGAGCCGCTCGAGCGCATACTCGACGGCGATTTCAGAGATTTTCTTCGTGTACTTCTTGCTCTGCAATTTCCAGCGCCTCCTCTTCTTTGCGTTGATCGGCCAACAGATTCCCGAATTCTTTGACACGTGCGCGGCACTTATGGGCTTCGATCGCGTTCTTGACGGCGATCACTCCCAGCAAAAGAATAACGGGGATCAGTATGCCGAGGACGGTCGTCGCACGGGTATTGCCGAACACGCGCGACCATAATTTCGAATAGTAATACAGCAAAACCTGCGCGCCGTAAACCAGCCGTCTGCAGAACCAGACGATCGGCTGTTCGGAAGAATCAAACGTAGGCGCCGTAATCTTCAGGCCGTGTTCTTCCAGCACCGCCCTCTGCGAGAGTTGATCGATAAAAAGCGCGATCGCCGCCAGCATCAGAATGCCGGCAAACAGCGCGATGTTGCGATAATGCTTCACATTCCGGCGAAGCATTTCCTCATTCGCGGGGATCGGGCCTTCCGAAACGAAGTACACCCACAACGACCAAACCGCCGCGATCGCCGCGCCCTGCGCTTCCCGCCCGTCCAGATACGACTGCATCTGTTCGCTGTCGGCGGCGTTATCCATCCATTCCACGCGGTAGTGCCAAACGCGGTTTTCCGTATGGGCAAAACGGTATTTATGATCTTTTCTGCTTTCCAGACGATAGCCCTGCGCGCCCATTTCGTTGAGCCACGCGGTCTCTTTGGTCACGGAAAAGAAAAATCTTCTGCATTCCACGAATCGAAATTCCTTTCTGCGCATGATCCGCATTCTATTTCTTTATATTATACCTTACCTTCGGCTTTTTGTCAATGCGGAAAACAGGTTTTTTCGCAAGTTTTTCGCACCGTTTTCGCAAAACAATTTGGACGAAATGTGAATTTTTCCAAATCTTTGCAAAGCCCCTTGCATTATCGAAAAAAATATGATACAATGGTTTGGAAAACGGGATATGGAATATGGCCATACTATCCGGGGAGTCAGCGGTGCCTTGTACCTGCAATCCGCTCAAGCAGGGGTTAATATGCCAATCTGAGGACAATGTCTGTGTCGCCGCGTCTTTGGGAAGCCGTTGAGAAATGGGCCCTGCTCAATTCGCACCTGCGAACCATGTCAGGTGGGGAACCAAGCAGCATTAAGCAGATCCGCGTCTGTGTTGCAGGATTCCCTGTTTTGAGGCAGAACAAGGATTTACGGATGTAGGCATTGTTCGAACTTGGCTGTATGGTCATATTCTGCATCCCGTTTTCTTTTCAGAAAAAATCGGAAAACTCCGGGTTTTCCGTTCGGACAGGAGGCAGGCGAAATGTATCAGGCGTTATACCGCAAATGGAGACCGCGCACGTTTGACGAGATCTCCGGGCAGGATCATATCACGCGCATTTTACGGATGCAATGCGGCGAGAACCGCGTTTCGCACGCGTATCTGTTCTGCGGCACCCGCGGCACCGGTAAAACCTCGACGGCAAAGATTCTGGCGAAAGCCGTCAACTGCGAGAATCCCGTGAACGGAAATCCCTGCAACTGCTGCTTTGCCTGCACGTCCATCGACAGCGGAAACGCTACCGACGTGCTGGAGATCGACGCCGCGAGCAACAACGGCGTGGACGATATCCGCGACCTGCGCGACGAGGTCGTCTATCCCCCGTCTTTGCTCAAAAAGCGCGTCTATATCATCGACGAGGTACACATGCTTTCCACGGGCGCGTTCAACGCCCTGCTCAAAACGTTGGAGGAACCGCCGGAATACATCGTGTTCATTCTGGCGACCACCGAACTGAACAAACTGCCGGCGACCATTATTTCGCGCTGCATCCGCTTTGATTTTTCGCGGCTTTCCGAGGAAGTCATCGCGTCGCGAGTCGCGTACGTTGCCGAGCAGGAACGGATCCGTCTCGGCGAGGGCGCGGCAGAACTGCTCGCGCGGCTTGCGGACGGTGCCATGCGCGACGCGCTTTCCCTGTTGGAAGCGTGTACGTCCGGACTCGGAAGTGAGAACGAGATCACGGTACGTTCCGTGGAGGAACGCGTCGGGATCGCCGGATCGGACGCGCTCGTTTCGCTGTTTTCGGACATTGCGTCGGGCGATCTTCCCGCCGCGCTTTCCGTTCTCGGCGAAGTTCACCGTTCTTCCAAGGACATCGGCGTATTTTTGGAGGATCTTTCCGCGTTGTCGAGAGATCTTCTCGTGCGCAGGCAACTCGGAGAAAACGCCGACAAATACGCGGGCTCGTTCCGTTTCGGAAAAGAAGCGGACGCGCTGCTGAAGCGCTTCCCCGATTTCTTTACCGCAGAAATGCTGTTCTATTTCTGCTCCGTGCTGGATGAAACGCAGGGGCGGATCTCCAGATACGGTACAGACCGGAAGATTCTGCTCGAATTCGCGATCATCCGCCTTTGCGATCCCAAACTTTCCGAAAGCAGCGAATCGCTCGCAGCAAGGATCGCTTCGCTCGAGCGACAGATCGCCGTCGGCGCGGTCCGCGCACCGCGTCCGGACACTTCACTGCCCGTTCCCGAAAAGCAGGAAGCGGCTCCGGAACGCAGCCCGGCGCAGCAGACGGCTCCCGCTCCGAAAACTTCGGCGGCGCGTCCGTTTGACAAGCTTGACGAACTGACGGAAGAAATGGCGGGGCATCCCGACCTGCTTCCGTTCGTACAGTCCTTACGCGCGTTTGTTTCGGGCGACGAATTGATTTTCCGTGCGGATCCGTTTACATTGACCATTCTGCAGACGGAAGACAATCTCGCGACGCTCGCCGAGGCGGTCAAACTCGTAACCGGGAAAGAATACCGTCTTGTTTTTACCGAGAATCAGATCGAGGAGCAAAACGCTCCGGTCGATGAACTGTAACGTTCTTTTTTAGAAATATCGTCTGAAAGAAAGGAATCAAAAGCCAATGAATGTCAGATTACCCAAAGGAATGGGCGGCGGCCCGTCCGATATGAACGCCATGATCCGCCAGGCGCAGAAAATGCAGGAGCAAATGGCGGAGAAGCAGGCGGAACTCGACGCGCGCGAATACGAAATCAACGCGGGCGGCGGTGTCGTTACCGTGAAGATCAAAGGGACGAAAGAGATCGCGGACATCACGATCAACCCGGAGATCGTCGATCCCGACGACGTCGAGACGCTGCAGGACATTCTGGTCGCGGCGGTCAACGAAGCGATCAAAAAGGTCGAATCCGTCAACGAAGAAGAAATGGGCAAGGTTACCGGCAGCATGAATCTGCCCGGAATGTTCTGATATGACGCCCGCAATGGAAAAACTCGCGGCGTGTTTCGCTTCGCTCCCGTCTATCGGGAGAAAGAGCGCCGCGCGGCTCGCGTATCACGTTCTCGAAATGGAAGAAGCCGACGTCAGAACGTTTGCCGAAAGTCTTTTGGAGGTCAAACGCGCGATCCGGCTTTGTTCCGTTTGCCAGGGATACTGTGAGGACGAGGTTTGCAGGTATTGTTCCGATGAGCAGCGCGACAAATCCGTGATCATGTGCGTAGAGGATCAGAAAGCGTTGGAAGCGATCGAGGGATTGCACGAATACCGCGGGCAGTACCACGTTCTGCACGGCGTGATCTCCCCCATCGACGGCATCGGCCCGGACAAGCTCAAGGTCAAGGAATTGCTTTCGCGGCTGAACGAGGAAGTGAAAGAAGTCATCATTGCGACCAATCCCAGCGTAGAGGGCGAAGCGACCGCGATGTATCTCGGTCGGCTGCTCAAACCGCTCGGGGTCAAGGTAACGCGATTGGCGTACGGGCTTCCCGTCGGCGGTACGCTGGAATACGCCGACCACACGACGCTTTGGAAAGCCATTGAGGGCAGAACGGAAGTCTGACAAGCGAATTTTGCAGAAAAACCGTTTTTCCTCTTGACATTGCGGTCCCGTTTGTGTTATACTGTCTAAAACAATCAAATACTCCCGATGCAACTGACGGTTCAGTGGAGTACCACAGAGGAGCATCGGAATGTTCGGAAGTTATTTTCTTCCGCAGATATGCCGACCGTCTGGGCGCAAATGATCTTTCCGACAGGAGATTTTCATTGCGTCCTTTTGTTTTTTTGGAAAAGAAAAAAAGATCATACAGGGAAAGCCGGCCGTTTTGCGCTGTTCGGCGCAAGATCCCCGTTCTTCCCGAAAAACGCTTCGTAAAAAGAAAGGAATGCTCGTAACTATGGCTTACTTATCCGACATTGAGATCGCGCAGCAATGCGAAATGCGTCCGATCGGAGAGATCGCGAAGATCGCTCACGTGGACGAAAAATTCTTGGAGCCCTACGGAAAATACAAGGCAAAGGTCGATCCCGCGCTCTTAAAAGAAACCGATCGCAAGAACGGCAAGCTCGTTCTCGTAACGGCGATCACACCCACCCCTGCCGGTGAAGGAAAAACCACCACCACGATCGGTCTTGCGGACGGTCTGAAACGAATCGGAAAAGACGTTGTCGTTGCGCTTCGTGAGCCCTCTCTCGGCCCGGTGTTCGGTGTCAAGGGCGGTGCCGCAGGCGGCGGCTACGCGCAGGTCGTTCCGATGAAGACATCAACCTGCACTTTACGGGAGATTTCCATGCGATCGGCGCCGCGAACAATCTGCTGGCGGCAATGCTCGACAACCATATTCATCAGGGCAACAAGCTCGGCATCGACACCCGGAAGATCACGTGGAAGCGCTGCGTCGATATGAACGACCGGCAGCTCCGTTACGTTACGGACGGTCTCGGCGGAAAGACCAACGGCGTTCCGCGTGAGGACGGATTCGATATCACGGTCGCGAGTGAGATCATGGCGGTGTTCTGCCTGGCGGACTCGATTCCGGATCTCAAGAAGCGGCTTTCCAACATCATCGTCGGCTACACGTTTGACGACAAGCCCGTAACCGCGGGCGATCTCAACGCCGTCGGCGCGATGACCGCGCTGCTCAAAGACGCGATGAAGCCCAACCTCGTGCAGACGCTCGAGGGAACGCCCGCGTTCGTACACGGCGGCCCATTCGCAAACATCGCGCACGGCTGCAACTCCGTAATGGCAACCCGTCTCGCCATGAAAATGGGCGATTACACCGTAACCGAAGCCGGTTTCGGCGCGGATCTCGGCGCGGAGAAATTCTTGGACATCAAGTGCCGTATGGCAGGACTGACGCCCGACGCGGTCGTCATCGTCGCGACCGTCCGCGCGCTCAAGATGCACGGCGGTCTGCCCAAGACCGAACTTGCGACCGAAGACCTCGGTGCGCTGGAAAAAGGCATTCCGAACCTGCTGCGCCACGTTTCCAACATCAAAAACGTTTACAAACTTCCCTGCGTCGTCGCGGTCAACCGTTTCCCCACCGATACCGACGCGGAGATCGATTTCATCATCCGCAAATGCCGTGAACTCGGCGTCAACACCGTTCTTTCGACCGTATGGGCAGAGGGCGGCAAAGGCGGCGAAGCGCTCGCGAAGGAGGTCGTTCGCCTCTGCGAAGAAGAAAAAGGCGATTTCACGTTCTCTTACGAGCTGGACCGTCCGATCGAGGAAAAGATCGAATGCGTCGTGAAAAAGGTTTACGGCGGCGACGGCGTGATCTTTACGCCGAACGCGAAAAAGCAGATCGCCCAGCTGACCGAACTCGGATTTGACAAGATCCCCGTCTGCATCGCGAAGACGCAGTACAGTTTCTCGGACGATCCTTCCAAACTCGGCGCTCCCGAGGGATTCAAAGTTACCGTGCGCAACGTCAAGGTTTCCGCGGGCGCGGGATTCTTGGTCGTTCTGACCGGCGACATCATGACGATGCCCGGACTGCCAAAAGTTCCCGCCGCGGAAAAGATCGACGTGGACGAAAACGGCAGAATCACCGGTCTGTTCTGATCCTTCCCGAAAAGAATTTGCAAAAAAGCACCGTGCGCGGTGCTTTTTTATTGACAAACGCGCCGAGGTGCGATATAATCAAACTATCAAAGAAAAGGAACCAACGCAAATGAAACGAACGATCTTCTGCTTTCTGCTGTTGTGCGCCGTACTGCTGTGCGCCTGCGGAGAAGAAGCAAAAAACAAGCCGATCCATCCCGGAGAAACCTATCTGAACGGCGGCTATTACAACGACGAACTCCGCGTCGGATACAGTTTTTTTCCGGACGGGACGGGGTTTCAGTTCATCGGCAGCACCGTCAATCCGATCCGATACGGGATCATTGACGGAAAACTGTTCGTTTCGGTCAACGACGCTCCGGCCGATTCTTTCTCCTTCGCGCAGTCGGAAGACGCGCTGGACATCGGCGGCATCCCGTTTCGTTTCTTAAAAGACGATCCCGAGGCGGGAAAATCCGTCGAGCAGATGCTTTCCGGGCTTGCCGCGTCCGACGGTACGCTGTCCGGAGAAGAAGAATCTTCTTCCCTGCCGCTTTTCCTGTTTCTGCCCGTGCTTGCCATCGTCGCGTTCGTTCTGTTCCT
>JAGHTH010000225.1 GCA_018065365.1 Candidatus Coliplasma caballi | reverse complement strand
GTTTATCGCGGCCCCGCACGGCGCCGCCGGTGGTCGCGGATTGGGGTTAGGGGTTGGCGTCGGTAAAATTACCCGCCCCCTTGGCTAACAAACCACGGCGGTGGACCGGCTTCAAACCGTCCCTTACGTCGGGCAACGCCCGCGCGACGATGACCGACATCGCGTAATCAATGTACGCCGTCTTGATCTCGTCTTCGATCCGAATGTCGTGGATCGTCTGCCCCGAGTGCGCGCTGTAATCAAATTCTTCTGCCATGGCTGTTTTTCCTTTGCTTTAGATGATTGCGGGGAAACCCCTTTTCTTCGGAAGAAAAGGGCGTTTCCCCGCACCCTTTCCCGAAAAGACCCTATCTTTTGGGTAAATAATAAATAAATGTCTTTAAAGTAGGGTTTTTTGAATGGGGTGCGGGGAGAACTTTTTTTGGGGGAAAAGTTCTTCCCGCAAAAACCTAACCCTTACACATCCAGATTCGTAACGTACTTGGCGTTTTCCTCGATGAACGCGCGGCGCGGCTCGACCTTGTCGCCCATGAGGACGGAGAAGAGCGCGTCGGCTTTGAACGCGTCGTCGATGGTCAGCCGTTTGAGGATGCGGCGCTCGGGGTCCATCGTGGTCTCCCAGAGCTGTTCCTTGTCCATCTCGCCAAGACCTTTGTAGCGTTCGACGTTGGGTTTGCCGCCAAGCTCCAGCACGGCGGACTCTTTTTCCTCGTCGGAGAACGCGTACCGCACGGCTTTCCCGCGCGAGACCTTGTAAAGCGGCGGAACGGCGGCGTAAACGTGCCCTTCTTCGATCAGCGGCCGCATGTGCCGGAAGAAGAAGGTCAACAGCAGCGTGCGGATGTGCGCGCCGTCCACGTCGGCATCGGCCATAATGATGATCTTGCCGTACCGCAATTTCGTGATGTCGAACTCGCTTCCGATGCCGCAGCCCAGCGCCTGAATCAGAGGAACGACCGAGTCGGACGAGTAGATGCGGTCCGCGCGTGCCTTTTCGACGTTCAAAATCTTACCGCGCAGGGGGAGGATCGCTTGGAACTGCGACTCGCGCCCGTCCTTTGCGGTACCGCCTGCGGAATCGCCCTCGACCAAGTACAGTTCGGTAAATTCCATGCGCCGCTCGTTGCAGTCCGCGAGCTTGTGCGGCAGCGAGGAAGACTCCAAAAGCCCTTTGCGGCGGGTCAACTCGCGCGCACGCTTGGCGGCTTCTCTGCCGCGCGCCGCCTGGATCGCCTTTTCGACGATGATGCGGGCGGAAGCGGGGTTTTCCTCCAAAAACGTCGTCAGCTGGGCGCTTACGGCCGTGTTGACCAGCGTTTTGAGCTCGCGGGTGCCCAGTTTCGCTATGGTCTGCGACTCAAACTGCGCGGCCTCCAACTTGCCGGACACGACGGCGGTCAGACCTTCCAGCACGTCTTCGCCGGTCAGCTTCTCGTCGTTTTTCAGCACGCCGTACTTTTTGCCGTAGTCGTTCAGCACCTTGGTCAGCGCCATGCGGAAGCCGACCTCGTGCGTACCGCCGTCCACGGTGTGCATATTGTTCGCGAACGACAAAATCACGTTGGAATAGCAATCGCTGTACTGCAGCGCGACCTCCGCCTGCGAGCCGTCCTTCGTGCCTGCCATATAGATGACCTCGCCGTGCAGCGGGGTGCTTGCTTTCTGCTCGTTCAGATACTCAACGAACGACCGGATGCCGCCCTCGTAGCAGAACGTTTCTTCCGTGACGTTCTCGGGGTCGCGCGCGTCGGTCAGTTTGACGCAGATGCCGGCGTTTAAGAACGACTGCTCGCGCAAACGCGTTTCGATCAGTTCCTTTTCGTACTCCACGGTCTCGAAAATGGTCTCGTCGGGCCAGAACTGCACCGTCAGTCCGTGGCGGTCGGTGTTCCCGGTCTCGTGGAACGGCTCCGCGACCTTGCCTTTCTCGAACGCGATAAAGGACTGCTTGCCGTCGCGGTGGTTCCAGACGTTGACGCGCTTGGAAAGGGCGTTCACGACCGACGCGCCCACGCCGTGCAGACCGCCGGCGATCTTGTATCCGCCGCCGCCGAACTTACCGCCCGCGTGCAGCACCGTGAAGATAACCTCCAACGTCGGTTTCTGCAGCTTCGGGTGGATACCGCCCGGCACGCCGCGCCCGTCGTCCTGCACCGTGACGGAGCCGTCCGCGTTCAGCGTTACTTCGATCAGGTCGCAATATCCCGCGAGCGCCTCGTCGATCGAGTTATCGACGATCTCGTAGATCAGGTGGTGCAAGCCCTTGACCGAGGTCGTACCGATGTACATACCCGGGCGCTTGCGCACCGCCTCCAACCCTTCAAGCACTTGGATCTGGCTGTCGTCGTACTCGCCCTCGGCTTTCCCGACCGGCTCCGCGGCGCTTTCGCTCGTCGGCGCGTTCAGCACCGCTTCCAGCGCCTCGTTCTCCAGCATTTCTTTTTCGTTGTTGTCCATGGTTTTTTCCTTTCCGGTGGTTCTTTTCGGGACTCTGTCCCGAACCCTGTTCAAGGGACGAGTCCCTTGAAAATCCCGTACGTTATGTGAGAATATAAAGAATAAAATTATGTCAAAGTGTTCAGTTTGTTTTTTCCATAGTTCATTTGTTTAAATCCGCGTGCTCTATCTCTTTTGCTTTACGGTAAACCAAACTTTACGTCGTATCACACGCTTTACGGTAGTGTTTGGCTTCCCGGGGTCAAGGTCTGACAACAAGAAAGATCGTGCTTATTCTGCCAACTCAACCTTGTGAAGTAACGCCTTGCACCGTACAGGTGTCAAATGGCTTCCTCCGGGAGGAAGCTGTCGAGCTTGCGAGACTGATAGAGTACTCGTCTTTCTGTCTCTAACTATTTTCCCTGCGTCCGTTGCTTCACGGCGCTGTCGATCATCTCGCAAACGCCCGAAAAATTGTTCCATATATGCGAATTCGGCACGCGGATCGTCAAAATGCCCTCTTGCGCAAGCAGATATTCCCGCTGCCCGTCGTCTTTCCGCGCTTGTTCTTCATCATGTTGGCTTCCGTCCAATTCGATCGCCAACTCCGCTTTGCTGCAATAGAAATCAACGATATAATTTCCGATCGCTTTTTGCCGTTGGAATTTGACCGGATAGGTACGAAGAAAATCAAACCAAAGCTTCTTTTCTTCTTTCGTTGCGTGCTTGCGGAGGTTCCTTGCCAATACGATGTTCTTTTTGTTGTAGTCGTGATACATCGGCAAGGGCTCCTTTTTTGAGTTCAAACATACGGCGCGTACTCTATCCGTCGGCTCCGCCGCCACCTTCCCCCCGGGGGAAGGCAATTTCTGCGGATAAGCGTCTCCTATAAAATGATGCTGTCTTTGCCAATTAACCTTGCGGAGAACAGCCCTACGTTATACACCGCACCACGGCGCCCTTTTCACACAATCCCTACGGGCTTGTCGGACAACAGATAGATCGTATCTTTCCCGAGGCAGATCGCCGAAGTGTGATTGAAAATGCGGATCATCTGATCCATTTGCTGTGTGAACGGCTTTGTGCCGGAATCTTTGATCTCGGAGAACTGTTTGATCGAGTTTTTTTCCAACTCGTGCGCGTTTTCTTCCAACTTTTCTCCGCTGCTTTGCAGAAATTCATCTACGGGACCGTTTTTGATCGGGCTGATTTTCCCGAGAAAACTGCCGACCGCTTTGCTCGCCGACCCCAAGCCCTTCATCACGTTCGTATCAATCGCGGATGTGCTGAATTCCTGTAAATAGCCGGCACATTTATCATATAATTCTTCGTAAGCGGCAGATAACTTCCCGATCTCGTCGCGCACCCCTGCAATATACCCCTCCGAGCGATTCCCGCTCAACAGGATTTCGGAGAAAGACGCGAGCGAATAGGAATAAAGCGACAGACGATAGTAGCGGAATTTCTTCCGGATCGCGTTCTGCTTGGATTTGACGTTGGCTTGCGCGGCAAGAAACTGCTTTTCTTTCATGAGTCCTTCGACTTCTTTTTGATAGAAAATCATATTTTTTCTTGCGGTTCTCTGAATATCAAGCGTCAACTTATGGTTGCCGGAAACAAAATGATCGTTGTCCCAATTATGCTTATAGTTTTCTACGATGTTTGAAAGCATTTCGACGTCGGCTTCGATTTCGGACTCTTTTTCCTTGTCCAGAAAAGAGAGAATCTCCGCCTGCGTCTTTTCGATGCTTTTCAGGTCTCTTTCGATCGCGCAGAGCGCAACCGCCATCATCATGGTGGCGGGATTCAAAGACGTGAGCACCGGCTCGGAAGCGGATTCGACGGCTTCAAATCGTGCCATGGCGGACTTTTTGTCTGCCTTTCGGATCGCACACCAAAGATCTCCGTTTTTCGCCGTTTTCAACGAGTCCCCTGCGTCTGCATTGAGAAGCCGATACAGAATTTCTCCTTTGTCCGTGCTGCTTTCAAGCGCTTTTCGGATTTCCGGCACCATTTCGGCAATGGGAAAACCCAGCGTTAACAGTTCCGCGATCGGCGTTTGGATCACGTGCTGATCTTCTGTCATTTTGACGTCCGTCCGGACTTCCGATAAAAGCCCTTTCGTCATCTCAACGAGATTCGGAGTCGTTTTTCCGGATGCGGCAGGTTCAACGATTTGCATTTTTCGCGTTCCTTTTTCTTTCCGTAAAATTCACTTTGAGACGGCTGAAAACAGCTTACGGACTAACTCCTCTTTACGATCGTTTCGGTCGAAAGACCGCTCGTATAGACGCGGGTGCCGTACGGCTCGTCGGCAAGGACGATACTCCGCGGCAGGTCGGACGCGAGGTTCGTGAGTTTCATCTCGCTCTGCGCCTGTTTCAGCGCCTCGCGCGTCTCCGCGGACACCGTCGCGGCGTCAAAATCGAACACCCCGATCACGTCCCTTGCACGCAGCCCCTCGCCGCGCTCCAACTGCAAAAACATCTGTTTCAAAGGATCAATCCACCCATGCTTTCATTCGTTCTTTCAGCTCTTCAAACAACGCGTACCGCGCCTTGACCATCTCTTTGTGCAGCGGCTCTTCCTCCGGCGTCAGCTTCCTGCCGTCGAGGATCCGCTTTTCTTCCTCCGTAAACCGCTCCACCACGATGAACTTTCCGAGCTTCGTATATTCCGTCCGCACCTGCGCTCCCACCCCGCTTTCCTCTTTTTCTTCTTTTCGGAAAACAGTATAGCACACGCCGTGCCGGATTTCATCCCGTTTTTTTCGCAACTTTGTCGCACTTTTGTCGCAACTTTGTCGCATTTTTATCGCATCTTGATCGCGTTTTGCCTCGCTTTTTTCACACGTTTCTCGCCACACCGTGCTCCACGACGATCTTCTCTGCCGTTTGGTCCACAGAGAACAACTCCTCCTCGCAGCCGGTCAGCACCACCTGTTTGCCCTTGATGCTGGACAAAATGTACTCTCTGCGTCCTTTATCCAGTTCCGACAGGATGTCGTCGAGCAGGAACACCGGGTACTCCCCGGTCAGCCGTTTCGAAAGTTCGCCCTCCGCCAGCTTCAGCGACAGCACCGACGACCGTTGCTGCCCCTGCGAGCCGAACGTACGCGCGTTCTTCCCGTTCAGGTACACCGCGAAATCGTCCTTTTGCGGCCCGTACATACTAAAGCCGTTCCGGATCTCCTGCGCCGCTTTCTCCGAAAACAGCGCCTCGTAACTTTTCTTCAGTTCCTCGCTCGCCCGTTCCGGCTCGCCGCACTGGCAAACGTACTTCAGCGTCAATTTTTCCTTGCCGCCGGACATTTCGCCCTGGAACTCCGCCGCCGCGTCCGTCAGCGCCGCAACGTACTTACAGCGGTTGGTCGTGATGACCGCCGCCAGCGCCGCCATGCGCTCGTGGTACACCGCGAGCAGTTCCCTGTCCACGCTCTCTTTTTTGAGCATCGCGTTTTTTTGCATCAAAATCCGGTTGTACTCATTGAGCGACGCCGCGTACCGCGGGAACGACTGGCAGATCGCCAGGTCCAGAAACCGTCTGCGGAACTCCGGCGCGCCTTTGACCAAGCTCAAGTGGTCCGGCGTGAAAATGACCGCGCGGAACAGCCCCAGGTACTCCGACAACTTCCGCACCGGCACTCCGCCGACCAGAATCTGCCGCTTTTGGTTTTTCGCGAGCCGCAGCCCCATGCGGTACTCCGCGCCGCCGGTCTCAAACCCCAACTCCGCGCTCGCGCTCTCCGCACCGAACCGGATCAGGTCCCTTTCCCTGCAGCCGCGGAACGACTTACCCGACGCAAAATAGAAGATCCCCTCCAACAAGTTCGTCTTCCCGGACGCGTTTTCGCCGCAGATCACGTTGATCCCGTCCCCGAACCGCAGCTCCTCCTCGCCCGCGTTTTTGAAATTGTTTAACGCAAGCGTGCGGATGAGCATGTGTTGTCCTTTCTGGTTTTGCGGAAAACCCCTTTTCTTTCGCAGAAAAGCGGTTTTCCGCACCTTTCCGCAAAAGAACTCACATTATGGAAATAAATAATTATTTTTTTTAACAATAGGTTTTTTGAAAGGGGCGGGAAAACTTTTTTTCCGAAAAAAGTTGTCCCGCATCAAAACCCTTACACATCCAGATTCGTAACGTACTTGGCGTTTTCCTCGATGAACGCGCGGCGGGGCTCGACCTTGTCGCCCATGAGGACGGAGAAGAGCGCGTCGGCTTTGAACGCGTCGTCGAT
>JAGHTH010000219.1 GCA_018065365.1 Candidatus Coliplasma caballi | reverse complement strand
ACGCCTTTCCTGCTTCGCAAGGACGAAGGGTTGTTTTTCCCGCTCAAAGACTACGAAACCCTGACCGAAACGAATACGCTGTTAAACAAATTCGCGCGGATGAAAGAAATCGAATCGATCGAAAGCGAGGAACTTCGCCTGCTGTACGTCGCCTGCACCCGCGCGAAAGACAAACTGTACGTTCTGGGGACCGACGAAGAAGAACGATACCGCGCTGGCGAATACCGCAAAACCGCGGCGACGTGCTTTATGGATCACATTCTGTACGCGACGAGAAACGGCAATCCCTGCTTTGAAAGGATCGAGATCAACGACGCCGAACTGCTTGGCGACCGCACGCCCGCGGCGGAACGTTCGGAATCGTCCGCGCCGGTTTTTGACGCCGAAACGGAAGAAACATTGCGCTATTCCTATCCGTACGGGGACGCGCCCGTTCCCGCAAAAGTGTCCGTTTCGGAATTGAAAAAAGCCGACGAGAAAACCTACGTTTCCGCCTATACGGAGCGGCAGGTTCTCGTTCCGCCCGCGTTCTTGGCTTCCCGTGCCGACGATCCCGCGCTTCGCGGAACGGCAAACCACCTGTTTTTGCAATTCTGCGATTTTTTACGCGTGGAAAGCGCAGGCATTCACGCGGAAGCGGAACGGCTGCTCGCGGCGGGCTTTCTGACGCGGGAACAGTTCGATCTGCTGGATGAAGACGGGCTGAAACGGTTCTTTGAAAGCGATCTGTACGGTCGGATGCGCAAGAGCGCGTCGCTATACCGGGAGCAGCGATTCTCGGTACGCGCGTCGGCTGCGCTGCTGGGCGGCAGAGAAGACGAGACCGTTCTCGTGCAGGGCGTTATCGACTGCTTCTTCGAGGAAGAAGACGGCACGCTGACCGTGGTCGATTACAAAACCGACCGTGTGTTCGATCCCGCAGAGTTGCGCGCGCGCCACGAGCCGCAGCTTGCGCAATATCGTTACGCGGTTGAACGTATGACGGGAAAACGCGTCGGCAAAACGGCGCTCTGGTCGTTCGCGATGGCGCGTGAAGTCTGAAAAAACGCACACATCCGACGGTGCCGGAGGATCGGCTCCGAAAAAGCAAAAAAAGACTGCCTCGCAAGCGGAAAACGCAAGCAAGGCAGTTTTTCTTTTTCGTTTTTTAATTTTCTTCTTTTCGCTCCGGAAGCGAAACGTAACCGCCTTTTCGGGAAGCGGTGTAGCCGGCTGCGGCGTTTGCGCATTGAGACGCTTTGAGCAGGTCGTGAGAGGAAAGATATTCGCCCACGAACGCCGCCGTAAAGACCGCCTCCGTGCCGTCGGGATCGACCGTTTCCGCGTCGGGCGCCGATACCAAACTGAAGTATTTTCCGTCGTACAGGAAGCACCCTTTGCTTCCGAGACGCATGACGATCGCGTGGACGTTTGCGCGCTTGCGGAGCGCGTAGCAGAGTTGTTTCTGCTTGTCTTCCCGGCTGACGCAAAAGCCGTTTTCGCCGTCGGAACGCGCTTCGTTCACGATCATCAGTTCCGCGGACTCCAACTTTTCAAGCGGGAGAAGGTCCAGCAGCGGACCGTCGGGATCTTCGTCCAGCACGAACGGAACGCCGCGCTCTTTTGCCGTTTCGGAAGCGGCGATCAGAACTTCTTCCGGGCAGGAAGAAGATACCGTGATCGCGTCGGGATAGCAGGAGAACGCCGTTTTGACCGTTGCCGCGTTCAGCCGCGAGGCAGCGCCGGGCAGCCAGATCCGCCGCCGCGTACCGTCTTTTTCGGTCAGACGCACTTGCAGAGCGGTCTGCTCTTCGGCGAGGGACTCGACGTTGGAGACGTGCATCCCTTCGCGCTTGCAGATCTCTTTGAGGCGGTCGCCGTAATAGTCCTGTCCGACGCAGGCACAGAACGCGGGATCACCGCCCAACCGTCCGGAAGCGATCGCGGAAAGCAGTCCGTGTCCGCCGGGGCAGGTATCGTAATTTCCGCGGGACGTGATCAATTCGCCCGGGGCGGGAATATACGGAGTGTCCGCGCTGAAACAGACGCAGGCGGTACCTACGAACAAAATACGTTTTTTCCGCATCTTACTTTTACCCGTCCTTTCATTTCCCTCGGAATACGACATAATCCTCCGAATAAACCTATTATATATCCTTTTTCGTGATTTGTCAATGTTTTGCAGCCAAATATTTCATTCGCGTGGCGTTTCCTCCGCGAAGATGGCGTTCTTCTTTGTTGATACGCAGAACGTTCTGCACCTGATTGTACAGAAACGGATCCCGCTTTTTGAGCCGAACGGTCAGATCCTTGTGAACGGTGCTTTTGCTGACACCGTATTTTTCCGCCGCTGCGCGTACCGTCGCACCGGTTTCCGACACGTATTTTCCTATCCTTTCCGCTCTTGTGAGCATATCGGAATGGGCCATAAGAAACTCCTTTCTGTGTGAAAGGTATGCCGCGCGGGCGGGTTTTATGCAAAAAGAGCGAATTTCCGTTTGGAATACAGTACTTTTTTGCGCAGGACACTTGACAAAACGGTCTGTAAATGGTATCATATTACGAACTCTAATTTGGAGGAGTGTACCGTTTTGGGAAGAGTGATTTTTGTAACCGCTTTCAAAGGCGGAGTCGGTAAAACGACAGTATCCGCAGGCATTGCCTGCGCACTTGCCGCGCTCGGAAAACGCGTCTGCATCGTGGACGCCGATTTCGGTATGCGCTGCATGGATCTTGTACTCGGAATGGCGGACTACGCAATGTACGATTGCAGCGACGTGCTGCAGGGGAATTGCACCGTGTCGGACGCGCTGCTTCCGGTCAATGACTGCGAGGGACTGTGGTTTCTGCCCGCCCCGATCCGTTACGACGGAGCGATGCCGGACCGCCGGCGCGCGCTGGACATGATCGCTTATCTGAAGGAGCGCTTTGATTTCTGCATCCTGGATTCTTCCGCGGAACTGACTCCGTACTACCGGCTGTTCGCGGATCTTGCGGATGACGCGATCGTGGTTACGCTGCATCAGTCCGTCGCGATCCGCGCGGCAGAAAAGACCGCGGCGCATCTCGCTTCTTTCGGGCATCGGCGCGTGCATCTCGTGGTCAACTGCTTCTCGGAGGAGAAGGCGAAAAGCCGGAAGCTTCCGACGCTGCCGGACATCATTTTCCGTTCGTCCGTCCCGCTGATCGGTGCCGTTCCGCGTTCGGATCGGCTGCCCGAGGATCAGGAAGCGGTTTCCCTTGCGCTGTCCGGAGAGCCGAACCGTCGGCTTGCGGATTACGAAGCGGCATTTTTGAATATTGCCTGCCGTATGTGCGGGCTGGAGATCCCGTTGTGGAAAGGAGTGTCTTTCCCAAAACGGAAAGGAAGCGCGCTTCGCGCTCGCGAAAAGGAGTTGCTGAAGCAGCGCAGAAACGCAGACCGTTGGAGTGAGGAAGGAAAGGAAGGAACATCCGTATGAACATTGCGATCCTTGCAAACGACAAAAAGAAAGAACTGATCACGGAATTCTGCACGGCATACTGCGGCATTCTGAGCCGCCACCACCTTTGCGCGACCGCGACCACCGCAAAATATATTACCGAAGCCACCGGGCTCGAGATCGAAAAACTGCTTGCCGGTTTTCACGGCGGCGACAACCAGCTCGCGACCAAGATCGCGTACGGCGAAGTGGACCTTCTGCTGTTGCTCTGCGATACGTCCGACGACCACGAGTATCTGAACACGCTGGTGCCGCTGATCCATGCCTGCGACGTGTATAACGTTCCGGCGGCAACCAACATCGCGACAGCCGAGGCACTGATCCTCGCGCTCGACCGCGGCGACCTGGATTGGAGAGAACTGCTCTGATCAAGCAAAAAAAGAATTGACGAAAACGAAGGACAGAATCTATGAAAACCACACCCGTGGAGGGAATGCGGGATTACCTTCCCGCCGAAAACGATATTCGCGACCGTTTGCTTGCGGACATTCTGAACGTGTACCGCGCAAGCGGTTTCCGCCATATTGACACACCTGCCGTCGAAAGCATCGAGAATCTGGAAAACAGCGACGGCGGCGACAATCTGAAACTGATCTACCGCTTGGAAAAGCGCGGCCAGAAACTTGAAAAGGCGATCGCGGACGGAGATTTCGCGCACCTTTGCGATCTCGGACTCCGTTACGACCTGACGCTGCCGCTCTCCCGCTATTACGCGGCACATAAGAACGAACTGGAAACGCCGTTCAAGTGCATCCAGACCGGCAGAGTTTACCGTGCCGAACGTCCGCAGAAAGGACGTTTGCGCGAGTTCGTGCAATGCGACATCGATATTCTCGGCTCGGAGAGCATGGATTGCGAGACCGAACTGATCTCCGTTACGGCGGAAGCGCTGCTTGCCGTCGGGATCGACGATTTCAAAGTGCGCGTCAATCACAGAAATATTCTGCGCGGCGTGATCCTCTCCTGCGGGTTCCCCGCGGAATCGGCGGACACCGTCTGCGTAACCATTGACAAGCAGGATAAGATCGGCTTTGACGGCGTCAAGGCAGAACTTTCGGAAAAGGGCTTTGCGGAAGAATCCGCGGACAAGCTGATCGCGATCCTGACGGGCGATCTGTCGCTCGGAACGCTTTCCGCTTACGGATGCGAGGACGCCGCGAACGCGCTGACCGATCTGCTTGCGAAATCGAACGCTCTGGCGGACGGCAGATACGAAGTGGTCTTTGATCCGACGCTGGTGCGCGGGCAGGGCTACTACACCGGCACCGTGTTTGAGGTGGAATGCCCGTCGTTCGGCGGTACCGTTGCCGGCGGCGGCAGATACGATAACCTCGTAGGGAAGTTCGGCGGAGAGACCGTTCCGGCGGTCGGCTTTTCGATCGGGTTCGAGCGCATCTTCTCGGTGCTGACCGAGCGCGGAACGAAACAGGCGGGGAAACCGCGCCTGGCGCTGTTCTACGACGAGGGAGCGAGCGAGCAGGCGATCCGTTACGCGCGTACGCTGCACGCGGAATTTGACGTTTCGCTGATCTGCAAGAAGAAAAAGGTCGGGAAACAGCTCGCACAGGCGGAAGCGCAGGGCTACGCGTTTGCCGAATTCCTCGGCGAAGACGGCTCGCGCAAGCCGCTCGGCGTGTAAGCGCGCCGGAAAAAATGGAAATCAATCACGCCCGCTTTTCAGGCGGGCGCGTCAGAAAGGTTGAATAAAATGGCAGAATTGTTGGGAACCGATCGCCGCACCCATTATTGCGGCGACCTGCGCAGAGAACACGCAGGACAGAAGGTCTGCGTGATGGGATGGGTCAAAAAGCGCAGAGATCTGGGAAATCTGATGTTTATCGATCTGCGCGACAGAAGCGGATTCGTACAGCTCGCGTTTGACGATACCACCGATCCGGCGCTGTTCGAGAAAGCGAGCGGATGCCGCAACGAGTTCGTCCTTTGCGCAAAGGGCGAGGTGCGGGTGCGTTCGAGCATCAACACCGAGATCCCCACGGGCGAAGTGGAGATCCTTGTGGACGAACTGAAAGTGCTGGGCGAGAGCGAAACGCCGCCGTTTGAGATCATCGACGACTGCAAAACGGGCGAGGACGTGCGTCTGAAATACCGTTACCTCGATCTGCGCCGCAGCAAATTACAGCAGAATATCCTGTTCCGTCATCGCGTGGCAAAGGTAACGCGCGACTATTTTGACGAGAACGGCTTCGTGGAGATTGAAACGCCGTATCTGATCCGTTCCACACCGGAGGGCGCGAGAGACTACCTCGTTCCGTCCCGTGTGCATCAGGGATCTTTTTACGCGCTGCCGCAGTCTCCTCAACTTTACAAGCAGCTCTCGATGGTCGCGGGCTTTGACCGCTACTTCCAGATCGCGCGCTGCTTCCGCGACGAAGACCTGCGCGCCGACAGACAGCCGGAATTCACGCAGATCGACCTGGAGATGAGCTTCGTGGATATGGAAGATATCTTCAAGATCGCGGAGGGCTATATCCACCGTCTGTTCAAGGAAACGCTGAACGTGGACATCCCGATCCCGCTGCCGAGATACACCTACAAGGAAGTCATGGAGCGTTTCGGCTCCGATAAACCCGATATGCGCTTCGGTATGGAAATTCACGATCTGTCCGACGCCGTAAAGGGCTGCGGCTTCTCCGTCTTTACTTCCGCGCTGGAAGAAGGCGGAAGCGTCCGTTCGATCGTGCTGAAAGGCGCGGCGGATAAGTTCGGCCGCAAAGACATCGACAAACTGGTCGATTACGCCAAGGGCTGCGGTGCCAAAGGCGTGGCGTGGGTGCGCAGAGCGGAGCAGACTTCTTCTTCGTTCGCGAAATTCATGACCGAAGACGAGATGAACCGCATTTATGCCGCCGCGGAATGCGACGAGGGCGATATCCTGCTCGTGATGGCGGACGCGGACGAAAACAAACTGCTTCCGCAGCTCGGTCAGCTCCGTCTGGAAGCGGCAAACCGTCTCGGCATCAAGAGAGAGGGCTATTCGTTCCTCTGGGTCGTCGAGTTCCCGTTCTTCGAGTACGACAGAGAGAGCGGCGAGTGGCTTGCGATGCACCATCCGTTTACGGCGATCATGGACGATTGCCTGCCCTATCTGGAAAGCGATAAAGGCCGTGTCCGCGCGAAATGCTACGACATGGTACTGAACGGCATCGAACTTTCTTCGGGCTCGATCCGTATTACCGATCCCGTGCTGCAGGCGAAGATCTTTGA
The DNA here is from genome assembly GCA_018065365.1 of Candidatus Coliplasma caballi. Classification (GTDB taxonomy): domain Bacteria; phylum Bacillota; class Clostridia; order Oscillospirales; family CAG-382; genus Coliplasma; species Coliplasma caballi. The sequence goes on along the minus strand of JAGHTH010000219.1, from coordinate 6,328 downwards.
ACTGCTCGGGCTTTCCGATGAGGAAGCGCACGCAAAGTTCGGCTACCTGCTTGACGCGTTCCGTTACGGCGCACCGCCTCACGGCGGCATGGCGCTCGGTCTGGACCGTCTCGTGATGCAGATGCTCGGCGCGGAAACGCTTCGCGACGTCGTTGCGTTCCCGAAGGTGCAGAACGCGTCCGAACTGATGACCGGCTGCCCCGCGGAAGTTCCGGAGCAGGCATTGCGTGACCTCGGTCTGCACCCCGATCAGATCGCCGAGCGGAAATAACCCCGGCGGAAAAGGAGTCCTCACATGATCGAAATTGAACACCTGACAAAAGTATTCGGCACGACGAAAGCCGTCGATGACGTTACGTTCCGCGTGGAAGAAGGGGAAATCATGGGCTTCCTCGGGCCGAACGGCGCGGGCAAGTCCACCACGATGAACATTCTCACGGGATATCTTTCCGCGACGAGCGGCACCTGCCGCGTCAACGGCGTGGATATTCTGGAAAATCCGCTCGAAGCAAAACGGAACATCGGCTTTCTGCCCGAACTCCCCCCGCTGTATATGGAGATGACCGTCAAGGAATACCTTGATTTCATCTACGACTTAAAAGGTTGCACGTTCCCGAAAACGCAGCACATCAAGGAGATCTGCGACGTCGTCAAACTCGGCGACGTTTACAATCGTCTGATCGGCAACCTGTCCAAAGGATATAAACAGCGTGTAGGCATCGCGCAGGCGCTTGTGGGGAATCCCCGCGTTCTGATTTTTGACGAGCCGACCGTCGGATTGGATCCCAAGCAGATCATCGACATCCGCAATCTGATCCGAATGCTCGGCAGAGAACATACCATCATTCTTTCCACGCACATCCTGCCCGAAGTGCAGGCGGTCTGCGATCGGATCGTGGTCATCAACAAAGGAAAACTCGTTGCCAACGAGAAGACCGAGGATCTGGTAACCGCCGTGGACGGCTCCCGCAAGATGATCGCCAAGATCGTCGGTCCCGAGGAAGAGGTCGTCAAGGCACTCGGTGCGGTCGCGGGGATCCGTTCCGTGTCCGTGCTGGGCAAGCGCGACACCGACAGCATCAGTTATCTGGTGGAGTCGGAAGACCGCGTTGACGCCCGCAAGCCGCTGTTCTACACGCTTGCCTCGAAGGGCTGGCCGCTGGTCGGGCTGGAAGGCATGGAATTGAGTTTGGAAGACATCTTCATCCGTCTGGTCAGCGACCAGAAGAAAAACGCGAGAAACCGGAAAGGCGGCGAGAACTGATGTTTGCGATTTACAAAAGAGAACTGCGCGCCTATTTCGTGACGCCGCTCGGCTATATTTTCTGCGGAATGTTCCTGCTTGTGTCCGGCCTGCTGTTCTATTGGACGACGCTGGCGGAGCAATCCACCGAGAGTCTGAGTGAATATTTCCTGTACCTCGTGATGATGTTTGCAATCCTGATCCCGCTTTTGACGATGAAGTTATTGGCGGACGATCGCCGCATCAAAACGGAACAGTTGCTTCTGACGGCGCCCGTTTCGCTGACCGGCATGGTCATGGGCAAGTACCTCGCGGCGCTGACGATCTACGGCTGCACGTTTTTGGTCAATTCCTTCAATTTCGTGCTGCTTTACCTGTACGGAACGCCGAACACCGCCGCCATTCTGGCAAACATCCTCGGAACGTTCCTGATCGGCGCGGCTTTCATCGCGGTCGGACTGTTCCTGTCGTCGCTGACGCAGAGCCAGCTGATCGCCGCGGTGTCCTCGATCGGTGTGATCGTCGCGATGCTGCTTCTGTTCTTCGTGATCGAGTACGTTCCTTACGCGTGGCTGCGTTCGGTCCTGCAATGGTTTTCCGTGGTCGATCGCTACCTGCCGTTTATGAACCAAAGCTTGAGTATTCCCGCCGTGGTGTACTATCTTTCTCTTGCCGCCCTGTTCGTGTTTCTGACCGTTCGGGTGTACGATAAGAGAAGATGGTCGTGAGAAAGGAGAACGGAAAAATGAGCAAACTGAACCTTTCTTCCGGCGAAAAGAAAAACCGTATCAAACGCGGATCGCTTTCCGTCGCCTATACGGTGGTATTCATCATTCTGATCATCGCGATCAACCTGATCGTGTCCTCGGTCGCCGGCTCGATCAATCTGACGATCGACCTGACCGCAGAGGAATTCATTTCGATCGGCAACGTGTCCCGCAACGTGCTCGGCGCTTTGCAGGAGAGCGGCGATCTGGAGGCGACGATCTACCTTTGCTCCGACCGCGACAGCTACGAGAACACCTCGTCGATCGTCAACGGTCTGCGTCTGCCCGTGCTGGTGCGCGATCTTTGCGAGCAGTACGCGTATGAATTTGACGGCATCAACGTCAAGTACGTCAATCTCGATTTAGAGCCGAAATGGGCGCTGGAATACGGTGAGAAGACCAACACGACGCTGAATATGAACAACATCATCGTGGAGGGCAAATACCACGCCCGCGTGCTTGCGTTGGACGCGTTCTACAAGGTCGATTCCGAAACGAAAACCTACGTCGGCTTCAACGGCGAACTCCGTCTGACCACCGCGCTGCTGCAATCCTGCATTTCCGAGCCGCAGGTCGTGTCCTTTACGACCGGCCACGGCGAAACGACGCAGGTCGCCAACGGAACGTACGCCAATTCGCTTTCCTACATCCTGTCCGGCGCCGGATTCTCGGTGCAGAACGTGGATCTCAATAAAGAGGAAATCAGCAAAGACACCAAAATTCTGATCGTGGACGATCCGCAGTACGATTTTACCGACGGCGAGATCGAAAAACTGATGGACTATACCGCGACCTATAACAGCGTGATCGTTCTGGTGGACGACTCGACGCCCGCGCTCCCCAATCTGCAGGATTATCTGCAGGAGGAGTGGGGGATCAATTACAAGCCGTTCTCCCAAATCACCGAAGAAAAATCCGGCGCATATTGGAAAGAACCGTGGAACCTGTCCGCGCAGTACAACACGGACGTTGAGGATCCGGACAGCAGCGCCGCGTACCAACTGTTCAAGAATATTCAAAACGCGTCGATCTCGATGCCGCACAGCGTCGAGCTGTTCGCGACCAAATCCGGTACGAAAGACGAATTCAGCGTGGAAACCGTCCTGCAAACAACCGGAGAAGCGACCTCCACGACTGCCGGAACTGCCACGGAGGGTAAATTCCCGCTGATGCTGCTGTCCGCAAACGCGGATTACGTGGATATCGACGATGAGAACAGCACCAACCAGGTGCTCAAATACCAGTACGTCATGCTGATCGGCTCGACCGATTTCGGTGCGACGGGCTGTATTGACAGCGCTTCTTACGGCAACGGCGCGCTTCTGCTTGCCGCGGCAAGAACGATGGGTGTCGAGCGCTATTCTCTCGACATCGACTACAAGAAGATCAACGACGTTGCGCTTGCTTTGGAATCCGGCACCGCGTCCCGCCTCGGAATCGTGATCTGCGTGGTTCTGCCCGCGATCATTCTGGTGCTCGGACTGGTGGTCTTCTTCCGCAGAAGACATCTGTGATCTTCCGAAAACGCGTGTACGGAAAGGAAACGATACCTATGGGCGAGCCATTTGAAAACGAAAATACAAAAGAGCCGATCGCAAAGGAACCGAATGCGCCGGAAACGGAGCGGGAAGAACTGACCGAAGAAGAAAAAAAGGAACTTCTTTCCGTGTTCTCCGAGACGAACGAGAACAAAACCCGGAAGTCGAGCGGTTTTCGGTTTACGATCAAGAATCAGCTGATCCTGGTCGGCGCGATTCTCGTCATCGCAGGGCTGCTGCTCGGGAGTTATTTCCTGTTCTTCAAAGAGAAAGAACCGGTCGATCCGATGTTCGTTCCGAGCGAAAAGGCAATGGAAGTGCTGAACGCGCTGGAAGACGACGTTACGATCGAGCTCTGCAATATGAGCAAGAGCGAACTGGATCCCAACGAAAACGAGATCCTCTATCAGATCTATATGTACGCCGATCAGTTCGCGGACGCGAGCAGACACGTCAAATTGAAACTAAACCCCGATGAAGCGTATAACCAGGCAAGAGTGATCTGCGATAACAAAACCGTAAAGATCCCGTACGAAACGTTCTACAAGGTGCGTGAGATTGACGGCAAGGCGTACGCGTTCGATGCCGAGCAGGTACTTGCGAACGCCGTTCTGGAACTGACGGGAAAGGAAAAGCAGGAATTTGACGTGCGCGCGCTGGACGGCTTCGACGAAGACGGCGACGACGTTCTCGCAAGCGGCGGTGTCGTGATGTTCCCAATGGTCAGCAAGAACAACATCGGGCTGATCAACGTGAAAAACGAAAACGGCGAATACACGATCTATCAGGAAAAGGGCGCGTTCTATTTCAAGGATTGCGAACTGCTGCAGTACAACGAGGAACTGTTTGCCTCGCTGATCGTGGATTGCCGTTACGTCGTAACGGCGGGCAAGCTCGAGAATCAGTTGGATTACACGCAGTACGGACTGAACGATCTGAACAGTCTGACCGCGTCGTTCTCCCTGATGACCAATCCCGACTCGCAGGGCAATATGTACCTGCACACCGTCTGGATCGGAAGCAAATCGGCGTCCGGATCCTATTACTACGCTTTGTATTCCGGAAGCAAGATCGACGCGTCGGGCAAGACCGTGGACGTGTTTATCAAACCGCGCATCTACAAACTGCCCTGCACGAACGTTGAGACTAACCTGCTTCTGAAAAAGGAAGAATACTTTAAGGCGGATCTCGTTTACGGCGTCGAGTCGGTCAACGACTGCACCAACGCCGACAACATCTGCCTGGACTACTATTTCTACGATGAAAACAAACCCGATCTGTCTTTCGTCGTGCGTAATTTCCCCGTGATCAAGTTCTCGGAGAACGCCGCGTCCAACAACACGAGCGATCCGAGCGAGGTGCTGAAAGACAAGGTCGGTTTCAAGGGAACTTACACCGACTGGCTTTCCGATGAGCAGAAATCCTACTTCATCGGGCTGAACAGCAACGACGGCAAACCGTTCTCGATCACAACTTCGATCACGAACATCGCGTCCGACGGAAAATATACGGTGTCGTTCGGATTGTTGAAAGACCTCGACAACCCCACTTTCAAAGCACTTCTGCCGGACAGCGTGGCGATCCGCTACTCCTGCGACGGCGAAAACTACAAAAAATACACGGACGCGACGTTTGATTTCGCTTCGCAGAAAGAGAACACGGTCGCGAACTATTCCTTTACGATCGAATCGGAGCAGCCGGTCATTCTGGTGGAACTGACCTTCACGCTGCCCAAGACGATCGGGTACATGGTCATGGACGGGCTTTCCGTTTTCGCGGACGGCGAGGACGCGCAGCCCAACGACGCGCTGACGGGACAATGGAGAATGATCTCTCCGGCACAGTATATCCCGGCAGGAAAGAATTTCGCGTACCTTGACAGTACCAACTTCTCCGAATTCCTGTACGGGCTCTGCACGCTGCAGGGCGATAAGGTCGAACGCGTCGGAATCACGACGCACGATCCCGAAAAACTCGGCGACGACACGCTGAATATGGAGATCCTCGCGGAATACGGTCTGGACAAGCCCGCGATGCACTTCGCGTACGATTTCAATTCGTTCCGCACCGATCTGTACGTTTCTTCTTACGATGAAGAAAACGGCTGCTACTACGCGTATTCCACGATCACGGGCGACGCGTACGGAAAAGGCAAAACGGTCGTCTTCTGCACCGGCATGGTCGCGCGGTTGTCTCCCGCGACGGCGTCGTGGCTGGAATGGGATCCCGTGGAATACATTGATCACTCGCTGGTCGGAATGTTCGTTTACGATATCCGCAATATGAAGATCACGACGGGCGGAAAGACCTACGACATCAAAGTGGTAGCCGACGGCAAGGAACTGACTTCCGTGCTGCTGAACGGCGAAGCGAGAGACGAACAGAACTTCCGCTACCTGTATTTGTCGATCGTTCAGCTCAACCTCAAAGCCGAATACGAGCATTCCGAGGGAGAAAAGCCCGAGGAATACCTGCGCATCCGCATCCAGAGTACGTCCGACGTCAAGGAATACGTGTTCTACCGCGTTTCGTCGAGCAAGGCGTACTACACGATCAACGGAGAGGGCAGCTATTACTGCCTGGTCAGCGCGCTGCGCAACGTGATTTCCAAAGCCGAACAGTTTGAACGGGGAGAGGAACTCACCCGATGAAACGGGTGATGGCGTTGCTTCTGGCGCTCGGTACGCTGTTCCTTTGCGGGTGTGGCGAGCCGACCGTGGACGCGGACGCATACCGAATGCTGTCGGACGCGGTCTCCGTTGTGAACAAAGAACGGCGGT
>JAGHTH010000132.1 GCA_018065365.1 Candidatus Coliplasma caballi | reverse complement strand
GTACTCGACGAGATCAGAGGCAAGGACGCGGCTACCGCGATGGCTATTCTGCAGAACACCAACAAGATGGTCTGCGAAAGTCTGGAAAAGCTCTTGAAGTCCGCTATGGCAAACGCAGAACACAACTTCGGCATGGACGTTGAGAAGTTGTACGTTGCAGAGTGCTTCGTCACTCCCGGAATTCTCAAGAACATGAAGAGAGTTCAGCCCCGCGCACAGGGCAGAGCATACCGTATCATCAAGCGCACCTCTCACGTTACGATTGCGCTGAAAGAGAAGGAGGACTAATATGGGACAGAAAGTGAATCCGCACGGACTTCGCGTCGGTGTGATCAAAAATTGGGACTCCCGTTGGTATGTGAAGGAAAAGGACTTCGGCGACACGCTGGTCTCCGACTACCAGCTCAGAAAGTTCCTGAAAGAAAGACTTGCTCAGGCAGGCATTCCGAAGATCGAGATCGAGCGTGATAACAGCCGCATCAGAGTTACGATTCATTGCGCGAAACCCGGTATCATCATCGGTAAGGCAGGCGCTGAGATCGAAAAACTGAAGGGTGTCATTACCGACTTCTTAAAGACTCCCGCAAACGTTGCGGTTGATGTCAAGGTCGTCGAAGTGAAGAACCCCGACGTGAACGCACAGCTGGTCGCAGAGAACATCGCAGGTCAGCTCGAAAAGAGAATTTCCTTCCGCCGCGCGATGAAACAGTGCATCGGCAGAACGATGAAGCTCGGCGCGAAAGGTATCAAGATCTCTTGCGGCGGCCGTCTCGGCGGCGCGGAAATCGCAAGAACCGAACATTACCATGAGGGCACGATCCCGCTGCAGACGCTGCGTGCGGACATCGACTACGGCTTTGCGGAAGCAAACACCACCTATGGCAAGATCGGCATCAAGGTCTGGATCTACAAGGGCGAAGTGCTCAACGAAGTGAAGCGCACCGGCGCCCGCGAAGGAGGTAGACGCTAATGTTAATGCCTAAAAGAGTCAAATACAGACGTGTTCAGAGAGGCAGATTGACCGGCAGAGCGTACAGAGGCAACAAGATCTCGAACGGCGAATTCGGCTTGGTCGCTCTGGAGCCCGCTTGGGTTACCAGCAACCAGATCGAAGCAGCCCGTGTCGCTATGACCCGTTATATCAAGCGTGGCGGTAACGTCTGGATCAAGATTTTCCCTGACAAACCCATTACCGAGAAACCCGCTGAAACCCGAATGGGTTCCGGTAAAGGTTCTCCCGAATACTGGGTTGCAGTCGTGAAACCCGGCAGAGTTCTGTTTGAAATGGCCGGTATTCCCGAAGAAGATGCCCGCGAGGCAATGCGTCTTGCTTCTCACAAACTTCCGATCAAATGCAAATTTGCGACGAAGGCAGACCTTGAAAACCAGGAGGCATAAAGATGGATATCAAAGAAATCAGAGAAATGTCCGCTTCTGAGCTGGAAAAGGCCGTCAAGGAGCAGAAAGAAGCACTTTTCAATCTCCGCTTTCAGCATTCCGTCAACCAGCTCGACAATCCGATGAAGATCGTCGAAACTCGTAAAACCATCGCACGGATGCTGACCGTTCTCCGTGAAAAACAGATCTCGGAAAACGTGTGAGGGAAAGGAGTTAGAAAATGGAAGAAAGAGCATTGAGAAAGACCAGAGTGGGCATCGTGGTCAGCGATAAGATGGAAAAAACCATCGTCGTCGCGATCCGCGATAACGTGAAGCACCCGCTCTACAAAAAGATTTTGAAGAGAACTCTTCGTCTGAAAGCTCACGATGAGAACAACGAGGCGCATATCGGCGACACCGTTGAGATCATGGAGACCAGACCTCTCTCCAAAGACAAAAACTGGCGCCTTGTCGAGATCATCGAGAAGGCCAAGTAATACAGGAGGTACAGAATGTTACAGCAACAATCTCTCATGAAGGTTGCCGACAACACCGGCGCCAAAGAACTGATGTGCATCCGTGTACTTGGCGGCACCGGCAGAAGATATGCCGGCGTTGGTGATGTGGTAATCTGCGCAGTTAAGAAAGCAACGCCCGGCGGCGTTGTGAAAAAGGGCGAAGTCGTTCGTGCCGTTGTGGTCAGAACGGTTCAGCCCACCAGAAGAGCCGACGGTTCCTACGTCAGATTTGATGAAAACGCAGCCGTTATCATCAAAGAGGACAAGAACCCCAGAGGCACCCGTATTTTTGGGCCGGTGGCAAGAGAGCTTCGTGATCACGATTACATGAAGATCCTGTCCCTTGCTCCGGAAGTTGTTTGATGGGGAGGAACGTACAATGAGTAAAATGCACATTAAGACCGGCGATACCGTTATCGTGATCTCCGGCGAATATGCGAACGGCAAAGAACCCGCGATCGGCAAAGTGATCGGCGTTTCCCCGAAGGAAGGCAAGGTCATGGTCGAGGGCGTTCAGATCGTTTCCAAGCATGTCAAACCCCGTAAGCAAGGCGAAGCGGGCGGCATCATCAAGACCGAGGGTGCGATTTACGCTTCCAAAGTGATGCTGTACTGCTCGAAATGCGGCGCAGGTCGTCGTACGCACGTGAAGGTTACGGAGAACGGCGAAAAAATCAGAGCTTGCGTCAAATGCGGCGAAGAACTTTGAGTGAGGAGGGAAAACGATGTCTAGATTGAATGATTTTTACAAGAGCGACGTTGCACCTGCCCTCATGGCAAAGTTCAACTACTCGAGCCCGATGCAGATCCCGAAGCTGAATAAGGTCGTGATCAACGTCGGCGCAGGCGAAGCAAAAGAAAATCCCAAGGCGATCGATGCGATCATCGCTGACCTGACCGCGATTACCGGTCAGAAAGCGGTTCCCACCACTGCGAAGAAGTCCGTCTCGAACTTCAAGATCAGAGCAGGCCAGAAGATCGGCGTGAAGGTTACTCTCCGCGCTGAGAATATGTGGGAATTCGTTGACAAGTTCTTCAACCTGGCGCTGCCCCGCGTCCGCGACTTCAAGGGTATCAACCCCAACGCGTTCGACGGCAGAGGCAACTACAGCGTAGGTCTGAAAGAACAGCTGATCTTCCCCGAAATCGAGTACGACAAGGTGGACAAGGTCAGAGGTATGGATATCGTATTCGTTACGACGGCAAACACCGATGAGGAAGCAAAAGAACTGCTGACTCTGCTCGGCGCACCGTTCGCTAAACAGTAAGGAGGAAAACAGAGATGGCAAAGAAAGCAATGATCCTGAAACAACAGAAAACACCGAAGTTTTCCACCCGTGCGTACACCAGATGCAAGATCTGCGGCCGTCCGCACGCATATCTGAGAAAATATGGTATCTGCCGTATTTGCTTCCGCGAACTCGCGTACAAAGGCGAGATCCCGGGCGTAAAGAAAGCAAGCTGGTAATCAAGGAGGAATAAGTTATGCAGATGACAGACGTTGTGGCAGACCTGCTCACCAGAATTCGTAATGCAAACGATGCAAAGCACGAAACTGTTGACGTTCCTGCTTCTAATTTGAAAAAAGCCATCGCTCAGATTCTTCTTGACGAGGGCTACATCAAAGATTACAAAGTAACCGACGACGGCAAACAGGGGATCATGACGATCACGCTGAAGTACGGCGCCGGCAAGCAGAAGATCATTTCGGGTCTGAAACGTGTTTCCAAACCCGGTTTGAGGATTTATGCGGCAAGTCAGGACATTCCGAAGGTCAGAAACGGCCTCGGCATCGCGATCGTATCCACGTCCCGTGGCATTATGACCGACAAGACCGCCCGCAAAGAAAACGTTGGCGGTGAAATCCTCGCCTTCGTTTGGTAAGGAGGATTACAAAAATGTCCAGAATTGGCAGAAAGCCGATTGCGATCCCCGCAGGCGTAACCGTTACCGTCGATGACGCGAACGTCGTTACCGTCAAGGGACCCAAAGGCACTCTTTCCGAGAAGATCCACGCAGGTATTTCCGTGAAAGTCGAGGGTGCGGAAGTCAATGTTACCCGTCCCAACGATGAGAAGGAAATGAGATCCCTGCACGGACTCTCCAGAACCCTGATTTACAACATGGTCGTCGGTGTTACCGAGGGCTATACCAAGAACCTGGAAGTCATCGGTGTCGGTTACCGTTGCGAAATGAAGGGCAAAGACCTTCTGATGCACCTCGGTTATTCGCACGACGTCCTGGTTGCAGCTCCTGCGGGAATCACTTTCGCGATCCCTGCGGATTCCAACGGTCTGAAGATCACGATCACCGGCGCGAACAAGCAGCAGGTCGGTCAGATCGCAGCCGTCGTCCGCGGCAAGCGTCCGCCTGAACCCTATCACGGCAAGGGCGTGAGATACGAAGGCGAGTTCGTCAGAAGCAAGTCCGGTAAGGCCGGCAAGTAACGGGAAGGAGAGGAAGATAACATGATTACTCGTGCAGACAGCAACGAAAAAAGACTCCACAGACATAAGAGAGTCAGAGCCAAGATTTTCGGCACTTCCGCAAGACCCCGTTTCTGCGTTTATCGCTCTAACGACAACATCTACGTTCAGATCATCGACGATACCGTCGGCAATACGCTCGTAGCTGCTTCTTCCACCGAAAAGGAATTCGGCAAAGAGGGCGGCAACATCGAGTCCGCGAAAAAGGTCGGCGAGTTGGCTGCTAAGAGAGCGCTCGAGAAGAACATCACGGAAGTGGTCTTCGATCGTGGCGGTAACCTCTATCATGGCCGCGTGAAGGCACTCGCAGAGGCCGCGCGCGAAGCCGGTCTGAAGTTCTGAGGAGGGTACCGAAATGAAAAAAGATTATTCGAACATCGAATTCAAAGAAAACCTCATTGATACCAAGAGCGTATCCAAAACCGTAAAAGGCGGTCGTATCCGTCGTTTCTCCGCTCTGGTCGTCGTCGGCAACGGCGAAGGTCTGGTGGGCTACGGCATCGGTAAGGCAGCCGAGGTTCCGGACGCGATCCGTAAGGCAATGGAAGCCGCAAAGAAGAACATCATCGAAGTTCCGCTGGTCGGCACCACGATCCCTCACGAGATCATCGGCGAGTTCGGCGCAGGCAAGGTTCTGCTGAAGCCGGCTGCTCCCGGTACCGGTATCATCGCAGGCGGCAAAATGCGTGCCGTTCTTGAAATGGCAGGCATCCGCGATATCCGCGGCAAGTCGCTCCGCTCCAACAACCCCGCAAACGTTGTGAAAGCAACCTTCGAGGCCTTGAAGGAACTCCGTACCGTTGACCAGGTAGCTGCAATGCGCGGCATCGACGTCAGCGCAGTTCGCTGAAGGAGGATCAGACAATGAAAGTGAAAATTACTTTGACCAAGAGTCTGATCGGTCGTAAGAAGAATCAGCAGCTCACCTGTGCATCCTTGAATCTTTCCAAGATCGGCGATTCCAAGATCGTTGAAAAGAATGCCGTGGTCGAGGGCAAGATCGCCGTTATTTCCCACCTCGTCAAAGTCGAAGACGCGGAATAACGAGTCGAGAGAATACAAGAAGGAGGAATATACTATGAAGCTTCATGAGCTTTCTCCGGCAGTCGGTTCCACGAAGGCCGCTTACAGAAAGGGCAGAGGACCCGGAAGCGGTAACGGCAAGACCGGCGGTCATGGCCACAAGGGTCAGAACGCGCGCTCCGGCGGCGGTGTCAGACCCGGGTTCGAGGGCGGTCAGCTTCCGCTCTACAGAAAACTCCCGAAGAGAGGTTTCAAGAACCACTTTGCTACCAACTATGCGATCATCAACTTGGTTGACCTTGACGCGTTCGAGGCCGGCGCTGTCGTTGATCTGGAAACCCTGATCACCGAGGGTATGCTGAAAAATGCTTACGACGGTCTGAAAGTGCTTGGCAATGGCGAAATTACCAAAGCAATTACCGTAAAAGCAGCCAAGTTCTCGTCTTCCGCTAAAGAAAAAATCGAAGCCGCAGGCGGAAAGACTGAGGTGGTATAATGTTTAAGGTATTCGGAAATGCATGGAAGGTGCCGGAGCTGAGAAAGCGTATGCTGTTCACGCTCCTGGTCATCGTCGTGTACCGTCTCGGTGCAAACATTCTGGTTCCTTTCATTGACCACGAAGCAGTCAACACGATGTTCCAGAGCGAAGCAGTTCAGGGCTCCGTGTTCGGTTACTTCAGCATGCTGGCAGGCGACGCGTTCTCCAACGCGACCTTGTTTGCACTCGGTGTCAGCCCGTACATTACGGCATCCATCGTTATTCAGCTTTTAACGATCGCGATTCCCGCGTTGGAACGTCTCGCAAAGAGCGGTCCCGAGGGCGAAGCGAAAATCTCCAAAATCACGCGTTACGTTACCGTCGCGCTTGCAATCATTACTTCTTACGGCTACTATGCGACTCTGAAGAGTCAGGGTATGGTCGAAAAGGGCTGGTTCCAGGCGATCGTGATCATCGCGTGCCACACTGCCGGCGCAAGCTTGGTGATGTGGATCGGCGAACGGATCGATGAAAAGGGTATCGGCAACGGTATCTCTCTGATCCTGTTTGCAAACATTATTTCCAGCATCCGGCAGCTTTTCGGTCGTATGATCGAAATTCTGAAGATGGACTTCTGGGGCGAATTTGCAGGTGTCCTCGGCGCGCTCGTTATGGAGCTTGCCATCATCACGCTGGTCGTCTTCTTCTCGAATTCCGAACGCCGCCTTGCCGTTCAGTACGCAAAGCGCCAGGTCGGTCGTAAGATGTACGGCGGCGCAAACACCTTCCTTCCCATCAGAATCATGATGGGCGGCGTTATGCCCGTCATCTTCGCGTCTTCCATCGTTTCTCTGCCCGCAACGCTGGCTCTGATCTTCAACGGCGGAAAATTCGAAGCATTCGTCAAACAGTGGTTCTCTTCTTCCAGCCCGGTGTACGTGATCCTGATGTTCATTCTGATCATCGCGTTCGCATATTTCTACACCGCGATCTCGTTCAACACCGTCGAAGTGGCGAACAACCTGAAGAAGAACGGCGGCACGATCCTCGGTTACAGACCGGGTCTGCCTACCGCGGCTTACATCAAGAAGGTTGTCAACCGCACGACGCTGATCGGCGCTCTGTTCCTTGCGTTCATGTCGATCTTCCCGATCCTCATGAGCTGGACCGGTTCCACCGCATTGAGCATGCTGATCTACGGCGGTACTTCCGTCATCATTCTGGTTGACGTTGCGCTGGAAACCGCAAGAGATGTGGAAAGCGAAACCACTATGCGTCACTACAAGGGATTCCTTGAATGATCCGAATAGGAGAATGATGATGAATCTGATCTTGTTCGGGCCTCCCGGTGCCGGAAAAGGCACGCAAGGGGAGATCATTTGCAAGCAGCTTGGCATTCCCACGATTTCAACAGGTGCTATGATCCGTGCCGCCATCAAAGACGGCACGGACTTAGGCAAGCAAGCCGAGGCAATCATCGCCGGCGGCGGGCTTGTTCCCGATGAAGTGGTGGTCGGAATTGTCAAAGAGCGTTTGAGTCAGGAAGATTGCCGGAACGGATTTATCCTGGACGGCTTTCCCCGGACCATTCCGCAGGCAGAAGCGCTGGACGCGCTGGGTGTGAAAATCGACTGCGTTCTGAACCTCGAAGTTTCGGATGAAACGATCGTGGAACGGATGAGCGGAAGAAGATCCTGCCCCGGCTGCGGAGCAACTTATCACGTTGTGTACAATCCCACCAAAGACGGCGTTCATTGCGATGCCTGCGGTGCGGAACTGACGCAGCGTTCGGACGATAAGCCCGAAACGGTACAGAATCGTCTGCACGTGTATCACGAACAGACGGAGCCGCTGAAGGAATACTACCAAAACAAGCAAGTCCTGAAAACCGTCGTCGGCAAAGACACGATCGAAGCCACGACCAAGTTGGTAAAGGAAGCGCTTGGATTATGATCGTTCTGAAATCCAACGAAGAAATCAAACTGATGCGTGAAGCCGGCAGGATCGCCGCCATTGCGAGAGCGACGGGCGGTGCGGAATGCAAAGAGGGCGTTACGACGGCGCACATCGACGCGGTCATCAAAAAGACCATCACGTCGCTCGGCGCAAAACCTTCTTTCCTGCACCTGTACGGTTTTCCCGCCTCCGCGTGTATCAGCGTTAACGAGGAAGTCATCCACGGGATCCCTTCCGACCGCGTGCTGAAGAACGGAGACATCGTCAAGATCGACGTCGGCGCCTTTTATAAAGGATACCACGGAGATTGCGCCGCGACGTTCGCAGTGGGCGAGATCAGTGAAGATGCACGTCAACTGATCGAAGTGACGAAGCAGAGCTTTTTCAAAGGGATCGAGGCAGCCGAACGCGAAGGCGCGCGGCTGGGCGACATCGGGAACGCGATCCAGACCTACGTGGAGTCTTACGGCTACTCGGTGGTGCGGGAATACGTCGGACACGGTGTCGGGCAAAAGCTGCACGAAGATCCCGAAGTCCCGAATTACGGTAATGCGGGCCGCGGCGTGCGGTTGTGCTCCGGCATGACGATCGCCATTGAGCCCATGATCAACGCGGGCACAAAAGAAGTTCACACGTTGAAGAATGATTGGACGGTCGTTACAAACGATCTGCGACTTTCATCCCATTATGAGAACACCGTCGCGCTGACAGACAACGGTGTGCTGATCTTAACCGATCCGGATTGATCGGGCAGGGAAGGCATAGCAAGCGTCGGCGCAGGGCGGAGACGAACAGATTTGTAAGGAGGAATTCCCTTTGGCAAAAGACAATGTGATAGAGTGTGAAGGTGTAGTCGTCGAGGTTCTGCCGAACACGGTATTCAAAGTGAAGCTGACGAACGGACACATCATCACGGCGCACATTTCCGGCAAAATGCGTATGAATTATATCCGAATCATTCCGGGCGACAAAGTTACCGTGGAAGTTTCGGTATATGATCTGACACAGGGCAGAATCACATTCAGATCGAAGTGATCTGCAACCACACTTGAATGGAGGTAAACATCATGAAAGTAAAACCTTCCGTAAAGAAAATCTGCGAGAAGTGCAAGATCATCAAGAGAAAAGGCAAAGTCATGGTGATCTGCGAAAACCCCAAGCATAAACAGAAACAAGGTTAAGGAGAGAGGTGTAACAATGGCACGTATTTCAGGCGTTGATATTCCGAACGCAAAGCGCGTTGAGATCGGTTTGTGCTATATTTACGGTATTGGCAGAAGCCGCTCCAACGAGATTCTGAAACAGACGGGCATCAATCCCGATACCCGCGTCAAAGATCTGACGGAATCCGATATTGCAAAACTCCGTGACTGCATCGAAAACAACTACTCGGTGGAAGGCGACCTTCGCAGAGAAGTCGGCTTGAACATTAAGAGAATGGTTGAAATTGACTGCTACCGCGGACAGAGACACAGAAAAGGTCTTCCCGTCAGAGGTCAGCGCACCAAGACCAATGCGAGAACTCGCAAGGGCCCGGTCAAGACCATCGCAAACAAGAAGAAGTAAAAGGAGGGTAAGACAAACATGGCAAAAGTCACTAAAAAGACCGCTCTGAAGAAGCGTCGTGAGAAGAAGAA
Source organism: Candidatus Coliplasma caballi (assembly GCA_018065365.1). GTDB lineage: Bacteria > Bacillota > Clostridia > Oscillospirales > CAG-382 > Coliplasma > Coliplasma caballi. The sequence continues at coordinate 6,868 of JAGHTH010000132.1, read as the reverse complement.
TATTGAACGTGGCGCGGCACATATCCAGTCCACTTTCAATAACACCATCGTGACCATTACCGATACGCAGGGCAACGCGATTTCGTGGGCATCTGCCGGTGAACTCGGTTACAGAGGTTCCAGAAAGTCCACTCCCTTCGCTGCACAGATGGCTGCCGAAACGGCTGCAAAAACCGCTATCGATCAAGGTCTGAAGACCGTTGAAGTCTTCGTAAAAGGCCCCGGTCAGGGCAGAGAGTCCGCGATCCGCGCTTTGCAGGTCGCAGGTCTGGAAATTACTATGATTAAAGTCGTAACGCCGATTCCTCACAACGGTTGCAGACCGCCCAAGAGAAGACGCGTGTAATTGAGAAACAGGAGGCAAACTTTATGGCAAGATATACAGGCCCCTCTTGCAGACTGTGCCGCAGAGAGGGTTGCAAGTTGTACCTGAAGGGCGACAAGTGCGCAAGCGATAAGTGCCCTTTCTCCCGCAGAGCGCAGGCTCCCGGTCAGCACGGCGCAAACGTGTCCAGAAGAAGACCGAAGGAGTACAGCTTACAGCTGCGTGAAAAACAGAAGGCAAAGAGATACTACGGTATTCTGGAGAAGCAGTTTAAGAACTACTTTGAAAAGGCAGACAGACAGCCCGGTCAGACCGGTGAAAACCTGCTGACGATGATCGAGCGTCGCCTTGACAACGTGGTTTATAGAATGGGTATGGCGTCCAGCCGCAAGGAAGCTCGTCAGCTCGTTCTGCATGGCCATTTCACCGTAAACGGCAAAAAGACTACGATTCCTTCTTACCTGGTCAAGAAGGGCGACATCATCGCTCTGAAGGACAAGAAGTCCAACAAGGAATCCGAGAAGATTAAAGTGCTTATCGAGAATATCAACGCGCGTCCCGTTCCCGCTTGGCTGACTGTCGATGCCGAGAACGTTACCGCGACGATCAACAATCTCCCCGTCAGAGCAGATATCGACTTCCCGTTCGAAGAGCATCTGATCGTCGAGTTGTACTCGAAGTAGTCGTCTCTGCTTCAGAGCCGACCATTGATATAGGAGGTTATGAAAATGATCGAAATCGAAAGACCGAACATTGTTACCGCCGAACTCAGCGACGACGGCAAACACGGTGTTTTTGTCATTGAACCCCTTGAGAGAGGATACGGCATTACGCTCGGCAACTCGCTTCGCAGAGTGCTTTTGAGTTCTCTGCCGGGTGTTGCGGTCTCCAGCATTAAGATCGAAGGCGTGCTTCACGAAATCTCCACGGTCCCGGGCGTCAAAGAGGACGTTCCGGAAATCGTGCTGAACGTCAAAGGTATCGTTGCAAGATTGCATTGCACCGAGCCGAAGACCGTTTCGATCGACGTGCGTGGCGGAAACGTGACCGCGGGCGATATTCAGACGGACTCCGATATTGAGATCCTCAACCCCACCCATCATATCGCGACGGTAGAACCCGGTTCTTCGTTCTATATGCAGCTCACGTTTGAGCATGGCAGGGGCTACGTTTCTTCCGATAAGAACAAGGCCGCTTCGGATTCTTCCGTGATCGGCGTGATCTATACGGACTCCATCTATACCCCCGTGTACACGGCAAATTATACCGTATCGAACACTCGTGTCGGCAATATTACCGACTACGATCGTCTGGAATTGGACGTTACCACCAATGGAACCATCAACGCAAAAGAGGCGGTTTCCCTGGCGGCAAAGATCATCAGCGAGCATCTGGATCTGTTCGTGGAACTTTCCACCGAAACGAAGAACACTGCCGTGCTGGTGGAACGTGAGGCAGAAAAGAAGGGCAGAGTTCTCGAACTGACGATCGAAGAACTCGATCTCTCCGTGAGAAGCTTCAACTGCCTGAAGCGTGCGGGTATCGATACCGTGGAAGATTTGATCAGCAAGACCGAGGATGAAATGATCAAGGTGCGTAACCTTGGCAAGAAGTCCCTCGAGGAAGTCATTCTGAAATTGCAGTCCCTCGGATTGGCATTCAGAAAGCCCGAAGACTAATATTTCGTAAGAAGGAGGCAAAGAGAAATGCCCGGAACCAGAAAATTAGGCAGACCCACTTCTCACAGAATGTCCATGCTGAAAGGTATGGTTACGTTTCTGTTGGAGAAGGGCAGAATCGAAACGACCGTCACCCGTGCGAAAGAAGTCAGCGCGCTGACGGATAAGATGATCACGCTGGGCAAGGAAAACACCCTTGCCGCAAAGCGTCAGGCATTCGCTTTTCTGAAAAAGGAAAGCGTTGTCAACAAACTTTTCACGCTCATCGCTCCCAACTATGACGAACGCAACGGTGGTTACACCAGAGTTCTCAAGGTAGGCCCTCGCCGCGGCGACGGCGCCGAAATGGCGATCATCGAGCTTGTCGATGCGGAAGCAATCTACGCTCCCAAGACCGAAAAGAAGGCCGACAAGAAAGAAGAGAAAAAGGAAGAGAAACAGGAAGAAAAGGCAGCTGAATAAGCGCGCTTCTTCCCTTGGTTTCAAGTGCTTTCGCTCCCTGCTCCGAACGGGCAGGGAGTTCTTCTTTTTCTTTGAAAGGCGTATCTTTACAAAAACCATACACGAAAAAATAGGATAGGGCTTGCATTTTTACGCAAAACGTGATATACTGCAAACGTTGGCGGAAGAAAAACGAGAGCGCTTCCGCGCGAAAGGAATTCTGATATGATGCGCAGAATCATTTCCTTTGCTCTGCTGATCGCGGTTCTGCTGACTGCCGCTTCGTGCGGATCGGTCGGCGAATTCGGAAAAGAGGATTCGTCGGAAGAATCTTCTGCGATCTCGCGAAGCGAGGACAGTTATACCGGATACAGCGAGATCGTGTTGGATCCGGAAAGCAACGAGCCGGTGCAGAGCGACGAACCGGAAGAAAGTTCGGTGCAGACCGTCTGGCCGAAACCGACTTGCGCGAATCCGTACGTCAAGGCACCGAAGAACGAGGACGACGAGTATCTGCCGATCCGTTCGATCCATAATACGCAGAAGAACACCGTGGAAGTGTTCGGCAGACCGGACGTCAACGATGAAGCCGTCGCGGCGGCGTTGGCGGACATCAATTCATGGCTCGGCGGGTACAGCAAGAAGATCAGTTTCTGCGCATACGCGCTGGACGGAACCGCCGCGGTCGCGTATAACTGCGAAGACACGTTTTTCTCCGCCTGCACGATCAAGACGTCGTTTATCTTCTATTGCTGCCTGGCGATCGACCAGGGGCTTGCGGACCGCAACACCGTGATGTATTACCAGGAGTGCTACTACCACAAGGGATCCGGCGATATTCGTCTGACCGACTACGGAACGCCCTATACGCTCGAAACGCTGATCTACAAGGCGCTCAACATTTCGGACAACGTTGCCTACGAGATGCTGACCGCGTATTTCGGACACGCGGGCTACAACCAGTTCATGAAAGACATCGGCATCCCGAATCTGACGCTCGGCAGCGGACTCTGGACGCGTGCGATGAACCCGAAAGACCTTTGCACCGTTTGGAGAGAACTGTATTTCTATTTCGAAAGCGGCAGCCCGATGGCGCAGGTCTATAAAAAGGCGTGTACGAACACCAAGTTCAACTATTGTGCGCTGTATCTCGACGTCCCGTATTCCCACAAGTCCGGCGACAATTTCGCGCCCAACGAGGTCTATAACGACGGTGCGCTGATCTGGGCAGACCGTCCGTACGTCGTGTCGTTCTTGACCGTGTCCGAGGGCAAAGCCGAGGACGAAAAGGTCGTCAACACGATCTCGAAAATCATTTACGAACAGTTGATGAAACCCGTGTTTCCCCCGAAAGAAGTTCCCATGGAGGAAAGTTCGGAAGACGTTCGGGAAGAACTTTGAGAAATACGTTTCGATAAGGAGAAATGGGAAATGGCACTTTTGAAAACCGTTCAGAGTGGAAAATTGACTACGAAAGTCTATGACACCCGCGCGGAAGGCGGAAAGGACGCGGCGCGCGAAGGCGCGGCGATGATCCGCAAACTGCTTGCCGAAAAAGACTACGTCAACATCATTTTTGCCGCCGCGCCCTCGCAGAACGACACGCTTGCTTCTCTCGCGAAAGAGGAAGGCATCGACTGGTCGCGCGTGCGTGCGTTCCACATGGATGAGTACGTCGGATTCGGCAAAGAGAAAGAGCAGAGTTTCGGCTATTATCTGCGCGAGCATATTTTCGGGCTTTTGCCGTTCGGCGAAGTGCAGTATATCCACGGCGACGCCGAGGATCCCGAAAAAGAGTGCGAGCGTTACGCGGACTTGCTGACGAAATACCCGACGGACATCGTTTTCTTGGGCATCGGAGAGAACGCGCACATCGCGTTCAACGATCCGTGGATCGCGGATTTCCACGATCCGAAGTTGGTCAAACTCGTGCCGCTCGATGAGGTCTGCCGAAATCAGCAGGTACACGACGGGTGCTTCCCGACGCTTGACGACGTTCCGACGCACGCGTTCTCGCTGACCGTGCCGGCGCTGTTACAAGCCGGGCATCTGTATTGCACCGTGCCTTGCGCGACCAAAGCGGAAGCCGTTTACAACACGGTCAACGCGCCGATCTGCGAGGACTATCCCGCGACCGGCATGAGAAAGCACGCCGACGCGACGATGTACTGCGACAAAGACAGCGGCGCAAAACTTCTGTAAAAAAGAATGGCTGCCGCGTGGAGTGAGTTCCTGCGGCAGTTTCTTTTCGGAGCAATGAAAAAGGAGTAAAACGGGATGCGTTTTCAGGTGGACGAACAACACGACGGCGTTCTGCTGCGTTCCTACCTCAAAGGGACGCTGTGCGTTTCGACGCGGCTGCTGACGCGGTTGAAAAATCATCCCGAGGGGATCAAGGTCAACGGCGAACACGTTACCGTGCGGAGATTGTTGCGCGCCGGCGATACCGTGGAGATCGCGGAATGGGACGACACCGCGCAAGGCGTGTTCCGGCCGGAGCCGCTTCCGTTCGGCATTCTTTACGAGGACGAGCATCTGCTGATCGTGGACAAACCGCCGCGGATGCCGACGCACCCTTCCAACCGACACGACGGCGATACGCTGGCAAACGCGCTCGCGTACCATTACGGAACGCGGGGGATCCCGTTCGTGTTCCGTCCGGTCTCGCGGTTGGACCGCAACACCAGCGGCATTCTGACGCTTGCCAAGGATCAATACACCGCGTCGATGCTGTGCGAACAGATGAAACGCCGCGAAATGCACAAAACCTACCTGGCGATCGTGCATGGGCAGTTGCCGGAACACGAGGGCAGGATCGAAACGGGCATCCGCCGCATCACGCCGGGCATCGTTCTGCGCGAGACCTGCGACGTTGACGCCGAGGGCGCGGAACTTGCCGTTACGGAATACAGGGTTTTGCGGGAGAACGAGGCATTCAGCTTTGTGGAACTGCACGCGCTCACGGGACGCACGCACCAGCTTCGCGTACAACTTGCTTCGCTCGGCTGCTCGATCGTCGGAGACGGCTTGTACGGCACGGACGAGCCATGCTTGGAACGGCACGCCCTGCACGCGACCGCTTTGGAACTGACGCACCCCTATACGAACGAGCGGATGCACATCGTGTCGCCGCTTCCGGAAGATCTGAACGAGTATTTAAGGAGAGTTTTACCATGAACGTTTTGATGATCGGAAACAGTTTTACCTATTACTTTGACGTTCCGGCGCTGCTGGAACAGATCTGCCGCTCGGCAGGAAAGGACGTGAACGTCGAGAGCGTTACCAAAGGCGGTTGGACGCTTTTGCAGCACGCCGACAAGGACGACGAGGCGGGCAGGATTGCGGAAGAAAAGCTCGCTTCGGGAAAACGGTACGACGTCGTGATTTTGCAGGAGCAGTCGTCCCGCCCGTTCGAGAACTACCTGCTGTTCCGCGACGGCTGCGTGAAACTTGCGAAAAAGATCCGCGCAAACAACCCCGACGCCCGCATCATCTTGTATCAGACGTGGGGCTACGGCGACGAGTTCGCGTACATGACCGAAAAGGGCTGGACGTGCGAAACGATGTTCGCAAAGCTCGAAAAAGCGTATGCCGAGGCGGCAAAAGAGCTCGGCGCGGAGGTCTCTCCGGTCGGGAAAGGACTGCTTGCGCTGTACCGCCAAACGGCGATCGATCCCTATTGGGAGGACCGCAAGCATCAATCTTACCACGGCAGTTTCCTGTCCGCGACGATCCACGCACGCAAACTGTTCCCCGATTTGCAGACCGGGGAGATCACGTTCCGTGGAGAATGCACCGAGGACGACGCAAAGCAGATTTTCACAATCGCGGAAGCGTGCGGAGAATAGGAATCAGTCGGCGAAACAGGAAGACAAATCAGAATTTGTCATTGCAAAATAGCATATCAATTTGATGAATGGAGGCAGAGCAAATAATGGCAGAACAGTTTATAACATTGATGGCCGATTTGGATGATGAATCACAGAAAATGATGGGAAACTGGTATGATAGCTTAAAGGCGGCCGGATTCACAGGCACACAGACGCCTGATATTCCGTACCATATTACCCTCGCTTCGTTCTCACTTGAGAAAGAAGCGGAAGTGAAAGAAGAAATGAAACAGCTTGCAGGGAAATTTTCCCCTATTCCTGTTCATATCAGTCATATCGGCCTTTTTGCCGGCGGAAAAGTGCTTTTCGGAGCGCCGGATATGAATCCTTCGGGGTTGCTGACCCTTCGTGAAGCGATTCATACGGAGACCATCGACCCATATCCCTGGACACCTCACGCTACGATTCTTTTGGATGATCCGGAAACGATCCGGAAAGCGCTCCCCATCTTGCTGAAGTGTTTCCGTCCGTTTTCCGCCAGAATCACGAAACTGCATCTGTGCGCTTTTTGGCCAACGCGTGAAATTGCATCG
>JAGHTH010000147.1 GCA_018065365.1 Candidatus Coliplasma caballi | reverse complement strand
CCCTGTCGAACGGCTCCGCCGCCAACCATTCCGTTTTGCTCTGCATTCCTTTTCCCCGCTCCTTCGCATTCGTTTTTTCGGATCGTTTTTGCATTAGTTTTCGCGCTTCCGCCAAACTTTATGCACATTCTCAACTTTTTTTCAAAAACCCCTTGCAAAACGAAAAGAAAAATGGTATAATACCGTTTGTTCTGTGTGGAGAGATATCGAAGCGGGGACGTTTGCGAGCGCCGCCTGCGGCGGATACAGCGAGCAATAAGGAGTGGCAGCGGTCGAAATTTTGTGAGCGGATAGCGAGCAAAAAATTTCGGGCACCGCAACAGGACATAACGGGGTTCCCCGTTATGACAAGGAATTACAACTGAATATTGCGTTAATCTCGGACAACCGAGTTAACATATACGGAGAGATATCGAAGCGGTCATAACGGGGCTGACTCGAAATCAGTTTGTGGGAAACCACACGAGGGTTCGAATCCCTCTCTCTCCGCCAAGAAAAATCGACAAGTTTCGACAGAAACTTGTCGATTTTTCAATGATATCCGTTCCTGTCGGAACGGGTGATATACCGTCGGTATGATATCCACCTTCGGTGGATGATATACGCCTACGGCGTATTAGGAACGGATATTATATCATATTTGAGCGAAGCGAGAATATATCATACGGCGAAGCCGTATGTCATATCGCCGCAAGGCGATATATCATTAAAAAGTCACGAGAGTTCAACACCATCCACCGATTTGTCGAAAATATCTTTTCCGTAGTCCAATCACAAAAACCCCGCCGGAGAATGACCCCGGCGGGATTGCTTTACAAATACTCAATAATTTTCCGCGTTGACTTCGAAATAGCTCTGCGGATGCGCGCAGACCGGGCAGACCTCGGGCGCTTTCGTGCCGACGACGATGTGTCCGCAGTTGCGGCACTCCCAGACCTTGACTTCGCTCTTTGCGAAAACTTCCTGCGCTTCCACATTGTGCAGCAGCGCACGGTAACGCTCCTCGTGGTGCTTCTCGATCGCGGCGACGGCGCGGAATTTTGCGGCGAGTCCCTTGAAGCCCTCTGCTTCGGCGGTCTTCGCGAATTCCTCGTACATTTCCGTCCATTCGTAGTTCTCGCCGTCTGCGGCAGCGGCAAGGTTCTCGGCGGTGTTGCCGATGCCTTTCAGTTCTTTCAGCCACAGTTTCGCGTGCTCTTTCTCATTGTCGGCGGTCTTCAAAAACAACGCCGCGATCTGCTCGTAACCCTCTTTCTTCGCCGTGGAAGCAAAGTAGGTGTACTTGTTTCTCGCCTGCGATTCGCCTGCAAACGCCGCCTGCAGATTCTTTTCGGTCTGCGTACCTTCGTAGATGTTTTTCTTTTCCATTGTCAAACCTCTTTCTATCTTCTTTTTTTCTTTTTCGTTTTAAGCCGGGACGCTCTCCCGGGGTTTCTTTTTTTCAAACCCGTGGATCCAATCGCTCTTGAGATAGTAGATCAGATAGATCACGGAACTGATCGACCAGGTGATCGGGTACGCCCAGTAAATATAACCGATGTCCCCGATGAAATGCATCACGGTCATAATGTAAATGATCCTCAACACGCACCACACCGCGAACATGACCGTCATCGGCACGAACGCCTTTCCTGCCCCGCGGCAGATCGCCGCCACCGCGTGCGAGAACGCCAGCAGGAAATAGAACGGTGCCAGCGTGCGCAGCTGCCGCACCCCAAGTTCCACAACGCCCGGCGTTTCGTCAAACAGCCCGATCAGCGCCGGCGCGGCGGAATACATCACGACGCCGATCAGTTCCGCGATCAGCATGGTCGCAATGATCGAAAACCGTGCGCCCTTTTTGGCACGGCCGTACTGCTTCGCGCCGAGGTTTTGGCTCACGAACGTCGTCGAAGCCATCGTGAAGCTCGTGATCGGCAAAAACGCGAAGCCCTCGATCTTGGAATGCGTTCCGTACGCCGCGGTCGCGAGCTTTCCGAACGAATTGATCTGCGACTGCACGATCACGTTCGCAAAACCGATCACGGAGTTCTGAACGCCCGCGGGCAAGCCGTACCGAATCGATTCCGCAAGCATCTGCCCGTCAAACCGAATCGCCCGCAGCGACACGGTGTAAAGGTTTCCTTTCTGCATCAGGTGGATCATGCAAAGCACCACGCTCGCGACCTGCGAAATGACCGTCGCGATCGCCGCCGACCAAACGCCCCAGCGGAACACCGCGATGAACAGCAGATCCAAGCCGATGTTCAGAAGCGACGAAAAGATCAGATAGTACAGCGGTCGCCGGCTGTCGCCCAGCGCGGTCATGATGCTTCGGCAGATGTTGTACATCACGACGCCGAGCGAGCCGAGGAAATAGTATTTGAAATATTCGATCGCCGACGGCATGATCTCCGCGTCGGTCTGCATCCAGCGCAAAAACGTCGGTGTGAACACCATGCCCACGACCGTAAGCAGCAACCCGCTGACCAACCCGAACGCGATGTTCGTGTGGATTGCTTTTGACACCTTGTCCGCGTCGCCTGCGCCGAAATATTTGGAAATAACCACGCCCGCGCCCATGGCAACGCCCGTGAAAAAACTGACCATCAAAAAGATCAGCGTCCCGGAAGATGTAACGGCGGCGTACGCGTTTTCATCCAGAAATTTTCCGACGATGTATGCGTCCGCGGTGTTGTAAAGTTGTTGAAAAACCTGGGACAAAAATACGGGCAGCGCGAACTGCAGCAACAATTTTGACGTACTGCCGATCGTCATGTCCTTTACGGATCCCGCCCGCTTTGTGTTCGCCACGGAAACGCACCTCTTTTCGACTACCCTTATTATACTACATTTTTCCTGTTTTGCAAGGGGTTTTCGGTTTTTTCCGTAAAGACGCTCAAAACCGGCTTCACACTTCTATCGAGATCCATCTCTTTTCCCGGCTTTTTTGATATTCCACAATGACCGGCTCTCCGATTCCTTTTGTTTCCATCGGAAACACGACCACGTCTGCCCTGCTGCACAAATATACCGTATGGCAATGAATGCACTCATCATCATATCTTTTTTGAAGCATCGTTTCCTTGTCGCACTTTTCGATCAAAGAAAAATAACGGTCAAAGAATTTATCTTCAACCGTTTTTTATGAACTCGTTATTCTTCTGTCGCAATCATCGTCTCAATGACGGCATAGATCTGATTCCTTTTTGTGAGCGAAAGAGATTGCAGCCGTTCGGATAACTCCGACGCTTTTGCGAGAGACGATCCGGCAATCACGTCACACAGCAGGTCATCCGCCGACGCGCCGATCGCGTTTGCGATCTTGATAAAATTCTCCATTGTCGGAAAATTGATTCCTCTTTCCATGCCCGACATCGCGGTAACGCTGACGCCTATCATTTCGGCAAGCTGTTCCTGACTGATCCCGGCTTTCTTTCGCCGTTCGCGAATTTTGGCTCCTACTCTGCTGTCTCCCACTTCAGTACCCCTTTCAAACATCAAGTCTTAAAGTTGTACTTTATTATAATTCATTTCTTGTCTGCACGACAGAAAGCAGAGGTTTTACAGTTGAATCACAAGTTGTTTCATTTTTGGTAAAAGAACATTTTTCAATTCACTTTGTGGATCGGCGCGCCGCGCTGAAACGCCCTGACGTTCTCGCAGACCATCGAAACCAACCGCGTCCGCGTTTCCAACCCCGCCCACGCGATATGCGGCGTGATCATGCAGTTTTTCGCCCTGCGGAGCGGCTGATCGGCGGTCATCGGCTCGACACGCAGAACGTCAACGCCCGCCCCGGCGATCACACCGCGGTTAAGCGCATCCGCAAGGTCTTCCTCGACGACCACCCCGCCGCGCGAGGTATTGACCAGAAACGCCGACGGCTTCATCATCGCCAGCGTGTCTTTGTTGACCAGCCCGCGCGTCTGTTCGGTCAGCGGACAATGGAACGTGAGGTAATCGGACTCACTGAACAGTTCTTCCCTGCCCACGAGCGCAAACGGACAGTCCGCCGGCTGCGTGCGGGTGTGAACGATCACGCGCATTCCGAACGCGCTGCCGATCGCGGCGACCTTTTTTCCGATCGCGCCGTACCCGAAGATCCCGAGCGTTTTGCCCGCGAGTTCGGAAATCGGGAACGGGAAATACGAGAACACCCCGCTTTCCACCCACTCCCCGCGATTGACCGACGCGTTGTATTCGCAAAGCGAGGTCGCGTGCGCGAGAATGAACGCAAACGCCTGCTGCGCCACGCAGTCGGTGGAATACCCCGGCACGTTGCAGACGCAGATCCCTCTCTCGCTCGCGGCGGCAAGGTCCACGTTGTCATACCCGGTCGCAAACAGTCCGATCATTTTGAGGTTTTTACAGCCGAAGATCACGTCGCGGCGCAGTTTCGCCTTGTTGACCAGCAAAACCTCGGCGTCGCCGATCGCTTCCACGAGCCGATCCTCCGGCAGAACGTCGTAATACTCCACTTCGCCGAGCGACTCCAACTCCGAAAAATCAAGATCGGCGCGCGACAGCGTACACAGATCCAACACGACGATTTTCATTTGCAAAAACACCCTTCCCGTTTTGCTTTTTCGGTTTGATTATATCATATAAAATCGCAAAAAGCAACTCCGTTTTCCCTCTTTTTGACGTGCAAACCCTTGCTTTTCTCCCGCAAAGGTGTTATACTGAATATATGAAGAAACCAAATCGGAGAAACAGCTATGTGGACGATTTTTCTCTATCTCGCCGCGATCCTCTGTTCCTGCTCGCAATCGGTGCTGACCAAGCGCAACGCGTCGGGGAACGGCAACGCCGCGGCGTTCAATTTCCTCAAAAGCGCGGGGTTCCTTTTGATCCTGCTCGTCATTTTCGCGTTTGACCGCACCGCCAACGTCGAAACCCTCGCCTACGGCGCGATCTACGGATGTTTCCTCGCGCTGTCGAGCTTCTGCGGCTATTACGCACTGCGGGAAGGGCCGATGTCGCTGACCTCGATGCTCGTTACGTTTTCGCTGATCCTGCCCTGCGCTTACGGCGTGATCGTACTGCACGAACGCCCGTCGATCCCCCAATACGTCGGGCTGGCGCTGTTCTTCGTCTCGCTGTTCTTAATCCGCTCCCCCTCTCTGCAGGGCGAAAAAAACGACGGTCCCACCCGTAAACTCTCAAAGAAATGGGTGTTCTTTACCACGACGACGCTGCTCTCCAACGGCTGCTTTGCCATCGTGCAGAAACTGCACCAGACGCGCTACCCCGGACTTTACGCAGCGGAATTTACCGTCTGTGCCGCAACGGTCAACCTGTTGGTGTTCGGACTGTTGTTCCTTGTCGCCTACCGCAGACGGAAAAAGGCAGCCCTGCTCCCCGCGGAAACGCCGGAGCAGAACGACAAGCCCGCTGCCGTCGGGAAATTGTTTTCCGCGTCGCTGATCACCGGCGCGATCGCGGGCAGTTTCGGCGGCGCGTTCAATTTCTGCCAGGTACGGCTTGCCGCGACCGAGAACGCCGCCATTCTCTACCCCGTACTTTCCGCCGGCATCATGCTCGCGGTCTTCCTGGCGGGCAGATTCCTATTAAAAGAAAGAATGACCAAATTGCAGATGCTCGGCTTTGCGGTCGGCGTTTGTTCCGTGGTTTTGTTAAAGATTTGAAGAATCGTTTTTGGAGTGTTTTATGAGTTTTCTGATCGTTCGTCCGGCATCCGCGCCCGAAGCGTATCGCATCGCGGCGGAAACTTTTGCCGACCTTTGCAAAGCCGTTACGGGAACGCGCCCCGGGATCGTAACGGACGAGGCGGCGCGCTCTGCCCTGCCCGGCGATCCCTCTCTTTCATTCGCGCTCATCGGGAACGACGACGTCAACTGTCTGACCGCGGCTCTGCTTTCCGAGCACGGCGAAAACGGGCTGCCGATCCGGATCGGAACGGACGACTATTGCGTGCGTTCGTCCTCACTCTGCGGCGTGCCGGTGTTGGTGCTGGCGGGCGGCAGAGGACGCTCTGCGATCTACGCCGTCTATCGTTACTTTGAAAAAATCGTCGGCTGCCGCTGGTTCTGGGACGGCGACCGCATCCCGAAGCGGAACGCTCTTCCGCTCGAACAGATCGATTTTACCGAGCAAAGCCGCTTTTCCTACCGCGGCACGCGCTATTTTGCCCACCGCGGCCTGCACCGTTTCCAAGCGGAACACTGGTCTGCGGAGGATTGGAAAAAAGAGATCGACTGGCTCTTGAAAAAGCGGCTCAACCTCTTTCTGCTGCGCATCGGCATCGACGACCTGTTCCAGAAAGCGTTTCCGGACGCGGTGGACTACCCCGACAAAGACGAAAAACTCGCCGAAGCGGGAGACGGTTTCGACGACCGCTCGCTGTTCTGGGATCTGCGCTTCCGCGGCGAACTGCGAAAGACGATCCTTTCCTACGCCCGCGACCGTGATCTGATGCACCCCGAGGACTGCGGAACGACGACGCATTGGTATTCCCGCACGCCGAAGCAATTCCTCGAGAAAATGTGCCCGTCCTTGCTTTCCCAGCCGGACGGAACGAACTACGCGGAAGCGACCGGGCTGGTCTGGGACATCCGCGAAAAGCGCAACCTCGATTTGTATTTTCATCTGACCGAAACGCATATCCGCGAGTACGGCGATCCGGGGCTGTTCCACACGATCGGACTTGCCGAGCGCGCGTTTTCGGCAGATCGGAACGAAAACCTGCGCCTGAAACTGCTGACCTACCGCCTGCTCTGCCGCCGCTTGCGCGAGGAATACCCCCGCTCCAAACTGCTGCTGGCAAGTTGGGATCTCTGGATGTTCTATTCCCCCGACGAAGTGCGGGAACTGCTCCGGACGCTCGATCCCGAACAGACGATCCTGTTGGACTACACCTCGGATTCCGCCCGCGAGAGCAACTTCACGGCGTGGAACGTCGAGGGCAACTTCCCGTGGATCTTCGGGATCTTCCACGCCTACGAGCCGAGCAACGAGATCCGCGGCAACTATCCCGTGCTGTCAGAACGCCTCGCGCGGATCAAACGCGATCCGATGTGCAAAGGCATGGTGTTCTGGCCCGAACTCTCGCACGGCGATCCGTTCATGACCGAATTCTTCGCTTCCAACGCGTGGGAACTCTCCGACGCTCCGCTCGAACGACAGCTTTCCGATTTCTGCGCTTCACGCTACCCGGAGAAAGACGCTCAGGCGATGTTCTCGCTCTGGCAGACCGTCTTACGCCTCGCGCCGCTCAATTCGTGGAGCAAATACGAACGGGTAACGCCGTGGGCGGAAACCGACGTGTTCTGCCGCGCGCCCTACGTCCTGCGCTTTGACGGCGAAGCAGAGCCGCTGTACGACGAGTACCTCCGCCCGCTTTCCGAACTTCTGCCGGAACTTCCCGCCGCTCTGCGCGGATTGCTTCCGTATCTCGAAAGCGAAGACGACTTCACGCGCCGCGACGCGTTCGATCTCGCCCGCACCCTGCTGTCCCGCGTCCTGAACGGCTGCCTGCTCTCGATCGAAAACGGCTATGCCGCCGTACGCGATGGCAAAGCGGAACAAGACCGCGTCCGCACCCTGATGAAGCAAACCCTCGCTCTCTGCGAGCAATACGCCCGACTGCTCGAAAGCCACCCCGACTATTCCCTCGCGGAAACGCTCGACGGCTTGCGCGCGGTCGCACCGGTCGGAAAGCATTTCCCCGTAACGCTCAAAAAGAACTGCGACAACCTGTATTGCCGCTCGAATATTGCCGAATGCGCGCGCGAACTTTACCTGCCCGAACTGCAGCAGCTGTTTGCCTGCGTGGAAGCTTCGCTGCACCCCGGCGAAAAGTGCCGCCCGGACGGTTGGGACGCACTGCTTTCGTTCTGCGAGCAAAACCGCCTCGCGTTCGAAAAAGCGCCTCTCTCCCCGTTCGTCTGCCGGAACGATCTCGCCGCGACGCTGCGTTCCGCCGCCGACACCGTCGAAATTCTCTTATTGTAAAAGGAGCACACCATGAAACGACGCCTTTTCCTCTTATTCCTCTGCTTTCCCCTGCTGTTGTGTGGCTGCGGCGAAGCGGCGACCGAAAGTACCACCGGATCCGACGCCGAAAGCGCCCCGGAAACCTCCGAGCCGACGGAGCGCCTCTTTACCAACGTCAGCAAAGGCAAGCCCTACACGCTTTCCAGACAGGCGGAAACCTCTTACCCCGACCAATTCGGCCAGCAGTTGACCGACGGCGAAAAAGCGCCGACCGCCGCTGCCGATTACGAGGACGTCTGCATGGTCGGCTTTACGGGCGACACGCATATCACGATCGACCTGGGCGAAGACGGCAAAAATCTCGTCGCTTTTTCCGCCCGCTCCCTGCAATTCTCCCGCGACGGCGTCGGACTTGCGCTCTCGGCGCGGTTTGCCGGTTCCGAGGACGGAAAGAAATGGACGGGACTCGCGAGAGGGTTCTTTACGGAAAACGCCGACAAAGAGGTGCGCGAGGTGCGCGTCGAGCTCGACGAGCCGGTCAATTACCGCTACATCCGCGTAACGATCAACATTCGCGGCGGCAACGCGTTCTTCTTTACCGACGAGGTGGAAGTATTTGCCGACGTTGCGCCGAAGCAGAAGACCGACTACGCTTCCCTCGCTTACGAAAAAGGAACGCCCGCGCCCGACCTTTCTTCCCTCGCGACCTCGGACAGCGCGTTTCATCTTTCTTCCGTCAACATCGCCAAGGGCTGTTCCTACACCGTTTCGGCGCGTTCGGAAGGCAAAGATGCGGAACTGTTTGACACGCGCGCACCGAAAAGCGATACCTTCTTGACCGACGGGCTTCCCACGGGAAGACGGTTCGGCGAGAACGTGTTCGTCGGGCTGAACGCCGACGCTTCTCCCTCGATCCTGCTCGATCTCGGCAAAGCGCGCGACAACCTGTACGGTTTTCTTCTGTACGCGCTCGGCGGCGGCACCGACGTGTGCCTGCCCGGCACCGTGGACGTGTACGGCTCCGAAGACGGCAAGAACTTTTCGTTCCTCGGCCGCGCCTACGGCTCGGACGCGGGGAAACAGACCTATACCGTGCTGACCGACCGCTTCGTGCGTCCGCGCTACGTCCGCTTTGATTTAAGCGGCGGAGAGGGCTTCTTCTGGGTGGAAGAACTCGAAGTGCTTGCCGGAAACACGGAAGAACAGCGCGCGGAACTTTACGCGCCCGTCGAATTCCCCGCCGTTTCGGAAGACCTGTATCATTCCGCCGACGAGCCGGACTACCGCACGGAGCAGAATCTCCTGCTCGGGCTTCCGCAGCAGATCATGACCTCGTTCTATTACGACGCGATCGAACACGCCGACGAAACGCCCGCCGACACGAAAGTGCTGACCGACGGCGCTGCCGCAAAGAATCTGTATTGCTACGGCGGCGAGTGGTTCTTCCATCGCGGCGGCGGCTCGATCGACTTCTTCTACGACCTCGGCGCGCTCTGCACGCTACGGCGGTTTGAAATTTCCCTGCTCGAGCAGGCGGAATGGGGAATCGCCCGTCCGCGCAATCTGACCGTCCTGCTTTCCGACGACGGCAACGTCTGGTATCCCGTCGCGGCGTATATGCGCGACGCCG